>JANLXP010000329.1:0-6276 GCA_031365165.1 Alphaproteobacteria bacterium | reverse complement strand
GGTACGACGGGCAAGCCGAAGGGCGCCGTCATCACCCATCGCAACATCATCTCGAACGTCATCAACGCGATGTGCGCGCAGGCGCGTTCGTTCCTGCGGCGCGGCGAGGCCCTGCCCGTTCCCGATCCGAACGTGCAGAAGGCGAGCCTGATTTCAGTGCCGTTCTTCCACGCGACGGGCTGCTTTGCGGTGATGATTCCTGCGGTCCTGGCCGGCTCGAAGCTCGTGATGCAGCGGCGGTGGAATGCGGATCAAGCGTTGGAGTTGATTCAGCGCGAACGGATCACGCAGGCGGGTGGCGTGCCCACGATCGCGTGGCAGATCGTCGAGCATCCGCGCTTTCACGAATTCGATTTGTCGTCGCTTGAGACCGTGTCGTACGGCGGCGCGCCGTCGGCGCCGGAGCTTGTGCGGCGTTTGCGCGAGCGGTTGCCGCAGATCAAGACGGGGCAAGGTTGGGGGATGACGGAAACCTCCGCCACGGCGACCAGCAATTACGGCGAGGACTATGAGCGCAAGCCGTCGAGCTGCGGCGTGCCGACGCCGACGGGTGAGATCAGGATCGTTTCGCTTGAGGGCAAGGATTTGCCGGCCGGCGAAGTTGGTGAGCTCTACTATCGCGGGCCGATCGTCGTGCGCGGTTATTGGAATAACCCGCAGGCGACGGCCGAGACGTTCGTTGACGGCTGGGTGAAGACGGGCGACTTGGCCAAGGTCGACGAGGAAGGCTTCGTCTATATCGTGGACCGGGCGAAGGACATGCTGATCCGCGGCGGTGAAAACATCTACTGCGTCGAGGTCGAGAATGCCTTGTACGACCACCCGTCGGTGATGGACGCGGCCGTGATCGGCGTTCCGCACCGCACGCTGGGCGAAGAGCCAGCAGCGGCCGTTCATCTGAAGCCCGGCATGAAGGCCAGCGAGGAAGAGCTTCGCCATTTCGTGGCGCAGAAGCTTGCCGCGTTCATAGTGCCGGTGAAGATCTTGTTCCTGCCCGAGACGCTGCCGCGCAATGCGAACGGCAAGATTATGAAGAAGGATTTGAAGGGGCTGTTCGCCGGATGACCCTGCTCTCGTGGCGTATCGGCGACGTGACGATCACCAAGATCGTCGAGCTTGAGACGACGGGCAGTACGAAGTTCATCCTGCCGCAGGCGACGCGGGAGGCGGCGCTTGAGATCAAGTGGCTGGCGCCGCATTTCATGAACGAAGAGGGGCGCTTGAAGCTCGGCATTCACGCGCTCGTCATCGAGACGCCGTCGCGGCGCATGATCGTCGACACGTGTCTCGGCAACGACAAGCAGGGTCGCGGCGTGCCGTGGTGGAATAATCTGCAAGGGCCGTTCCTGCGCGACCTTGCGGCGGCGGGTTATGCGCGCGAGTCCATCGACACCGTCATGTGCACGCATCTGCACGTCGATCATGTCGGGTGGAACACGATGCTCGACGGTGGCAAATGGGTCCCGACGTTTCCGAAGGCCCGCTACCTCATGGGCCGGGTGGAGTTCGAACACTGGCGCGATCAACAAGGCGACGAGCAACAGCGCGCGGTGTTCGTCGATTCCGTGCAACCGGTCTTCGACGCCGGGCTCGTCGATCTGGTCGAGATCGACCACAAAATTAGCGACGAGGTCAGCTTCGTGCCGACGCTCGGCCACACGCCGGGGCACGTGAGCATCCGCATCGCGTCAAAGGGCGAAGAGGCGCTGATCACCGGCGACTTTATTCATCACCCTTGCCAGATGGCGCATCCGGAATGGGCGTCGAGCGCGGACTACGATCCTGCGCTCTCGACCAAAACCCGGCAGGATGTGTTCGCGCGGCTTGCCGGCACGCCGACGCTCATGATCGGAACGCACTTCGCAACGCCCACGGCGGGACGGGTGGTGAAGGACGGCGACGTGTATAGGCTGGCAGTGTGAGAGATGGAAATTTGCACGCCTACGCTATCTAGAGTTCACGCTGGAGTACTTCGTCACACATAGGCTAGTCGTCTGCGTCGGACGCCTCAAGTTTTCGCGACTGTGCAAGCCTTTGCCAAACATCGGCTCCGTTCTTCCAACCAAACTGCTCGCTCGGATTACCGCCCGCGGCAACGCTGCTAGCCTGAAACTCCTTGCTTTGCAATTTGCTAAAGATCTTCTTCATTGTGAGGATGATCTCTGGACCCAAACTGTTGTTTTTATCAAGTGAAAGCAGTGCCGACGACGTGCGTTCGATGATGTAAGCGAACGGGTAGAGAGGAAGCTCCTTCTGTTCGCAGTGGGCCCTTACACGACGCATTTGCACGTAGAAGCGAGCAATCGCGAGTGCGGCGCGGTCACCCATCAGCGCGATGTCCGACACGAGCTGTTCGTATGTTGATTGCATCGGCAAAATCGAAAGCACTTTGGAATGATCAATCTGCACGACCGGCTTTGAGGTTCCGTTCTGCCCTTCCAGAGCAGCAATCCTCGCGCCATGCAGCAACGAATTGAACTGTTCAGCGAACGCGCCGATCTCACTTGCGAGAATCAGACCCGTAAGTTCGCGCCTCCTCTCGTTTCTGCGCCGTTCTTCCCGTTCGTATTGCCAACCAGTCAGCGCGGACGCCATCAGAGCTGCCAGCGCAGCAATCACAGCCGAAAATAACGATGTGGAGAGCTGCGCACTGTTGGTGGAGTCAAGGTCTTTGGGAAAGAAGCTGCAAAATGAGTTGGCCCCCAACCACGCCGAACACGTCTCGTGCAACGAGCGAACGCTCGAAAAGAAGACTGGAATAACGATCACGATCACGAGTGCCGTAGCGATCGCGAGCAATGAAACAAAGACGGGCCAAACGAACTTGTTGGTCATACCCCCACCCTCACCCAATACAGGTGAGGATATCGCGTCGTCGCGACTGACACTGTAACGCGACAGCCACAATCCATGCGGAGACCACATTCGCGCTCGCGCTTGGCGAACGTCCGTGGCTCGTTTGCGCAGAACTTGGCGCCGAAGGAGGCCTCCGGCGCCAAGTTCAAACTCTCTAGAGCGTTCCCAAGAAGTCGCGTTTGCCGACTTCGACGCCGTTGTGGCGCAGGATGGCGTAGGCTGCGGTGACGTGGAAATAGAAGTTCGGCAGGGCGAATTGATGCAGGTAGACGTCGCCCTTCCAGGTCATCTTTTGGCCGCCGATGGTCAGCGTGACATCGCGTTCGAAGCCGCCGTCGAACTGGGCGGGCTTCAAGGCTTTGACGAAGTCGAGCGTCTTGGTGATGCGCGCCTGCAATTCGGCGATTGTCGTCTCGGTGTCGGCGAAGCTTGGGTTGTCGACGCCGGCGAGGCGCGCGGACGCGCCTTTCGCGTGATCGGTCGCGATTTGGATTTGACGCGCGAGCGGGAACATGTCCGGGGCGATGCGAGCCGTCACGAAGACCGATGGGTCGATCTTCTTGGCTTCGGCGTGGGCCGCAGTCTTTGTCAGAATCGAAGAGAGCGCGTTCAGGATTTGAACGAAGGCGGGAACGGTCGCCGAGTACGCGTTGATAGTCATATTCAACCTTTCTTTTGGATTGCGGTGGCGGTGATGTAGCACAGCGTTGCCGGTTCGCGGCAGAGTGTGTCCATCACAATGTTGGAGAACCCATGCCGAAGATCGAAGTTGCGGGCCTGCCTGTGGTTAAGGACGCACGGGGGAATCAGCTGCCCGGACTCGCGCGCAAGGATGGCTTGAAGATCGGCTGATGCTCTGGGTTCTCACCACGTTGATCGCCGCAGCCGCGCAAACAGCGCGCAATGCGATGCAGAGTTCGCTGACCGCGCGTCTTGGGACGATCGGGGCGACGCAGGTTCGCTTCCTTTATGGGCTTCCGTTCGCGCTCGCGTTTCTGGCCATCGTGATGCTGGCGGCGGGAAAAGCGGTCCCTGGGCCGAGCGCGACATTTCTTGCGTTTACCGCTGGGGGCGCCGTCGCCCAAATCTTTGGGACCGCATTGCTGCTGGCTGCGATGCAGCAGCGGTCGTTTTCGGTCGCGACCGCGTTCGGAAAGACGGAGGCGGTGCAGGTTGCGGTCTTCGGGCTCGTCATTTTGGGCGACGAACTGACGTTGCTCCGGGTGGCGGCGATCCTCGTCGCGACGGCTGGCGTGTTCCTGATCGCGGTTCGACCCAACGAGAAATGGGACGCAGAGAGCTTGCGCCCTGCCCTGTTCGGCATTGCGTCGGGCGGGCTCTATGCGATCGCAGCCGTCGGTTTTCGCGGTGGAATCTTGGCGCTCGGGGATGCACCCTACTTTCTGCGTGCGACGACGACGCTGGTTTGGTCGCTCGGAATTCAGGCCAGCATGCTCGGCGTCTGGATGGCGCTGTTCGACCGTGAGAATTTGCTGAAGAGTTTCGCACTATGGCGGCAGTCGTTGTTTGCCGGCTTCATGGGCGCGTTCGCATCGCAATTCTGGTTCTTGGGATTCTCGCTCACCACGGCTGCGAACGTGCGTACGCTCGGGCTCGTCGAAGTCTTGTTCGCGCAAGCGGTTTCGCGGCGCGTGTTTTTGCAGGCGACGAGCGCTCGCGAGATAGGAGGGATGGCGTTGGTGGTCGCAGGCGTCGGGTTGCTGCTCGCCGCCGCGTAACTCTACAAGTTCGCGCGTTTCAAACGCCGGCCGACGGAAGCGATCGCTTCGATTGCGGGGATGAGTTCGCGGCCTAGGTCCGTCAGTTCGTATTCGACGGAGGGTGGCGAGGTCGGCCGCACCGTTCTGTCGACGATGCCGATCGACTCCAATTCCTTCAACCGCGCGCTCAGCATCTTGGCGGAGACGATCGGAATGTCGGAGCGCAGCTCGCTAAAGCGGCGCGGACCGCCGGTCAGGTACCAGATGACGTTCGGCGTCCAGGCGCCGCCCAGATATTTCATGCACGAGCGGATCGGGCATGTGGGCTCGGGCGAGCGATTTTTCCGGACTTTCAGCGCCACGGCGCGACCTCCATTTCACCAGGTTACCGCGGAGATACCAGAATCTGTCGGTGGCAATCAATCACGTGGTTACATTTCGTTATCCCCCTACCTATTTTCCCCTTATGAGACGCACGCAATTCCAGGAATTGACGGGGCTTGAGCACCCGATTGTGCAGGGTCCGTTCGGCGGCGGACTGTCCACGGTCGCGCTCACATCTTTGGTTTCGAACCATGGCGGGCTTGGGTCGTTCGGCGCGCACTTGCTTAAGGGCGAGGCGATCATCGACCTCGCGCGCGAGTTGCGCGCCGCCACGGATAAGCCCTTCGCGCTCAATCTTTGGGTTGGCGATCAAGGTGTTCGTGGCGACCAGTTTTCGCATGACGACTTCGAACGCGTCTGGTCGGTCATGGCGCCGTTCTACGCCCACTACGGCATCGCGAAGCCGGAACAGCCGTCGGCTTTCCTTCCGCGCTTCGAAGATCAAGTCGAAGCCGTGCTAGAGGCACGACCCGCCGTGTTCAGTTTCGTATTCGGCATTCCAGCTCCTTCCATTCTCGCCGAATGCAGTAAGCGCGGGATCCTAACGCTTGGCGCCGCGACCACGGCGGCCGAAGGCAGCGCGCTGGACGCGGCGGGCGTCGATATCATCCTTGCAACCGGTTTCGAGGCTGGCGGTCATCGACCGGCTTTTCTTGCGCCTCCTGAAGAAAATTTAATTGGCACGCTGCCGCTCACGCGCGAAATCGCGTCGCGTGTGCGCAAACCCGTGATTGCCGCTGGTGGCCTCTCTGACGGCGACAGTGTGCGCGGCGCGCTTGCGCTTGGTGCGGGCGGCGCGCAGTTGGGAACCGCGTTCGTTGCGTGCAAAGAATCCGGAACCGTTGACGCGCATCGCGAGGTCTTGTTCAGCGAACGGTCGAGGCGTACGGTTCTGACCCGTGCTTATTCAGGACGGCTTGCGCGCGGTGTGCCGAACCGCGTGATCGCGGAGATGGAAAAACACCCGCCGCCGCCGTTTCCAGTGCAGTCCTGGTTTTTCGCCAAGTTGAAAGCAGCAGCAATGGCGGCAGGCGATGAAGATTTTTTGGCGCTATATGCCGGCCAAGGCGCGCCTTTGCTCAAACACAGATCGGCGGCCGCGTTGATGGCTTCGCTGATCGAACGGTTGCAGTGACGTTTCAAACTTAACCCCTAGTTCCAACCAAGAGAGGTCTCACATGCCTAAGCTCTATTATTCCCCTGGTGCCTGTTCGCTGTCGCCGCACATCGCGCTTCGGGAAGCCGGACTCTCATTCGAACTCGAGCAAGTGGACGTGAAAGAGAAGAAGACGAAGTCGGGCGAGGACTTTTGGAA
>JANLXP010000241.1:0-1548 GCA_031365165.1 Alphaproteobacteria bacterium | reverse complement strand
GTCGGTCTTTGCCGCGCCCCAACGCTTGTTCGCGAGTTCGAGTTCGCGCTCGTAATCGACGCGGCCCCAGCGTTGTTCCTTCCAGGCCGCGACCATGAAGACCGTGAGGCCTTCGTTCAGCCAAAGTTCGGACCAGTCGGCGCAGGTGACGGCGTTGCCCCACCATTGATGCGCGAGTTCGTGCGCGATGACCCAATCTTCGTGCGGGTTCTCGAGGATGGGCGCGATGTTGGCGAGGCCGATGATCGAGTGGCTTGCTGCTTCCTGTGCCTCACCGCCTTCGACAAGGACTTGGGTGTAAGCGGGACCGCTTAGCCTCACGCCTGCCTTCGCTTCGAAGAAGGCCATGATGCGCGGCGTGTCGGCGAACATGCGGGCGACAGTTGCGGGGTCGCTCACCGCGGCCAGGACTCTCGTGGCGTGCCCTTTGTCGGCGATCTCGACGCGTTGGAAGCGGCCTGCCGCGAACCCCAGCAGGTAGCCGGCGAACGGGCGGTGTGACGCGCCGGGCGAGACCGTTTCCATGCCATGCGGCACGACGAGATCGAACGTCACGTTCGCCTTGTCGCCGGGACGGTCTTGATCGCAAATCATGGCGTCGCAGGTGAAGTAGTTCGCGTAGACGGTGTCGTTGCCGAAGACGAGGCCCCTTGGCGCTTTACCTCTGAACGTCACGGTGAGGCGGCCTGTCTCTCCTTTCCTCATCGCGCGCGGCAGATGGAAGAGGCGGCGGTCGCCCTGCACTTCCGAGGCGATCATGTGTTCGCCATCGAGCGAGGCCGTGACCTCAAGCGTGTTGGCGCTGAACGACAGCGACGTCAGGCCGTGCGCAGTGCTTTTGAAGCGGATCACTTCTTGGCCCGTGACGGACTGTACCGCGAAGTCGGGCGCGAGGCGTACGTCGTAGGACAGGACATCGAACGCAGGCTCGTCCGCGAATGCCGGAGCTGCGAGCGCGAGTGCAGCGATCAGTAGCGCGGTTCTCATGGCTTCGGCGGCAGGCCGTAATTGGCGGGGTCGCGGCCGTCGGCGACGATGCGCTGCGTCAGGCGGATGATATAGGCCTGATCGGCTGCGTCGTTGCGCCATGAGTCCTCGCCGAAGTCGGTGACTGCGCTTTTCATCATGGCCGCCCTCACCGCGTCGACGCCATCTTCGAGCAGCATCTGGTGGAACAGGCTGTCGGCGCTGGGCTTCGGCACGAGGTGCGTGTGATAGAGCCAATCGTGAAAGACCGACGCGCCCATCAGGCGTGGGCTGAACGGCGTGCCGAAGATCGGCCAGACCGGCATCGGCAGGCTGGAGCCGTCGTACTGGAAGAATTTCGGAATGCGGATCGTGATGTTGCCGACCGAGCGCATCACGTCGGCGGCGACTTCGTAGGCCTCGCTCAGCTTGGCGTTGTCGGGCTTCAGGACGGGCGAGAGGAGAAGAGGCGTCACGCGTGGGCTCCGGCAAGTGCGGGAACCCTACTAGCGCAACGGGCCCTCCTCCGTCACGCAGCAGAAAAAACCCGGCGGGGGGGCCGGGTTTGAGGTGGGAATGCGG
>JANLXP010000819.1:0-2680 GCA_031365165.1 Alphaproteobacteria bacterium | reverse complement strand
ATCGGATTGTCGCTTGGTAGCAGCACAGCCCTTGCGGACGAGACGGCTGCTGAGATCCAGGAGATGGCGGCGCTCACGCAAACAATCACCGCGCTCGATGCGAAGGTCTTTGACGCCTACAATCACTGCGATCTTGACGCGTTCGGTGGTTACTTCTCGCCGAAGGTCGAGTTTTATCACGACAAGAGCGGGGCGACATTCGATCGAGAGAGCGTCGTTGCGAGCACGCGCAAGTACATCTGCAACAAGGTCCGCCGGGAGCTCGTGCCCGCGACGCTGAAAGTTTATCCGATCAAAGACTATGGCGCGATCGAAGAGGGCGAGCATCGCTTCTGCCAGGTCGCGAGCGGCGAATGCGAAGGCAGCGCCAAGTTCCTGATGATCTGGGAGCACAAGGGCGACAAATGGCAGATGACGCGCGTCATCAGCTACGGCCATCGCGCGTTGACCGAAGAGGAAAAGGCGCTGCTTTCATCGAAGTCCGGTGAAGCGCCCAAGCCTTAGCCGCGTTACGGGCAGAACAACACGCTGCGCGCGGAGTGGTCGCGGCGGAAGATGCGGATGAGGTCGATCGCTTCAGGAGGCATGGCGTTTGAGACTTTGAGGCCGAGCTTCTTTGCTTCCACATAGGTCAGCGGGTAGCCGTGCGTGAGGTCGCCGTCGTTCAGGCGATGTGCGATCTTGTGGGCCGTGCTCGACGGATAGGTGCCAGCCATCAGTTCGAGCGCGTTGTTGTGATGTTCGCCCTGGTCGCGCTTGCATTGCAGGGCGAGTTCGAGAACGTCGTCGCTGATTTTTTTCTTCGGTTTCGTTTCGAGGACCGAAAGAATTGCCCGCGTCGGGAATCGCATGCCGATCGATGGCACATAGATCTGCGTGTCGATCGGCCCCAGCGCTGCGTGGTCGGACATCACGATCTCGTCGGCGGCCAGCGTCATGATCGTGCCGGCGGACATCGCGTAGAACGGCACGAAGACGGTCTTCTTGCCCTTGTGGGCCTTAATCGCGCGGGCCAGTTGCATGCCCTGGTAGGCCAGGCCACCGGGTGTGTGCAGGATGATGTCGAGCGGTACATTCGGGTCGAGCGCGTAGAGCGCGGTCAGCGTATCCTCGGTCGTCAGCAGGTCGACGTTGTCGCTCTCCATCTGATCGTTGTGGATCACGCAGAGAACGCGGCTGTGGCGGCGTTGCTCAAGGCGCGAGATGTAGGGGCGGGCGGCGATGTTGCAGCTTTCCCAGCTGCTCGCGCTGGATTGCGTGTCGTCATCGCTTTGCTGACGCGCGCGCGGCGCCATTTCGGGCGGCAGTTCGCGCAGCGTTGCGTGCGGACGCCAAGGCGAGTGTCGTTCGAACGGCATGTAGGCTGCGGCCTGCATCTCTGCCGGCGACGGGCCGGTGCGCACGCCTTGGTCGGCGACGGGATTCGAGCGTGAGGCACGAATGAGTTCGTAGACATCTGCCGGAACGCTGGTCGAGATCGGCAGGCCGATCGAGCGTGCGAGCTTCGGCGTCATCGGGTCCCACGGCGAGCGCTTACCGCCGACGAGCTGCATCGCCAGGCTGCAATGACCGGCGTGGCCCGCATTATGCTCTAGTTCGCAGACGAACTCCCGCGCTTCTCGGCACCAGTTCTTCTCCATATGGAGACGCATGACGGTCAGGTCGGAGACGTTGCGCGCGCCCTTTTGGTTGACGACGTTCGTCAGAACCTGATCGTCAGGTTCGATGAACGAGAGCGCGGCGTTCGGCCCAAGCACAATGTTGCGCGCCGCGAGCGCGATCAACGTCGACATGTGCTGCGCGTAGTGGGGCACGAAGACGGTGGTCTCGCCCTTATGCGCCTTGATCGCGCGCGCGATCTGTTGAACGGCCAGGAAGCTGCCGCCGAAGGAATGCAACACGACGTCGAGCTTGGCCGTCGGCGGCACGCTTGCCATCGCGGTCAAGAAATCTTCCATGTGGCGGGTGCCGATGAACTCGCGCCAATACCACTCCCACGGATATTCGCGCGGCATCTGATGGCCGTGGACGAGCGCTATGACGTGCGAGTTTCGCACGCCTTGAATGCGGCCGATGATATGTTCCCACTCGCCCGTCGGGGCGTTGCGGTTGCTTGCGGCGAAATATTCCGGACCGCCAAACGCCGACACTTCGGGCTCTTCCGCCTCGGCGGACGACAGCCCGATCGCTTTCAGGAATCCCTTTAGCGGCATCTACCCAACTCGTCCCCAACACGAGGGTAGTTGTAACGCAAAACGGGCCGCAGCGTCCTCGTGAATTCGCCGCAACCCGTCACTGTTTACCGGCCGTTTTCGCGTACCAGGGGAATCCGGCGAGGGGTGTTGCTATTTCTGTTTGACGAGTTCGACACGGCGGTTCTTCGCCCGGCTGGCCTCGTCGGTTTCCTTGACCAGGGGCTGGTCGGAACCGAATCCCGCGGCACTCAGGCGAGCCTCGGCGACGCCCTTGGCGCGCAGCGTCGACACCACGGTTTCGGCGCGCTGGCGCGACAGCTCGAGGTTGCGCTCCGGCGTGCCCGTGGCATCGGTGTGGCCCTCGACCTTCAGGCGCATCGCCGGGTCGTTGTCCAGCAACCTCGCGACCTCGTCGAGGGCCGGCAGCGCATCCGGGCGCAGCGTGGCGCGGTCGGTGTCGAAGTTGATGTACAGCGCGACGTGGC
>JANLXP010000144.1:0-1519 GCA_031365165.1 Alphaproteobacteria bacterium | reverse complement strand
TCGTCGGCGATGCCGGTGTTCAGCGTGAGGTCAAAGCGCGCGATCTCGTCGTGCAGCGTTTGCGTGTCGAGCTTCGACTTCGGCTTTAGCGCGTTCATCTTCACGGCGAGTTCGGTTGTCGTGTCGGCAGTGACGATGTCGGGGCAGTTCGTCGTGAGATCATCCACGAGTGAGCGGTTGCCGACGAACATGTCGAGCACCAAGCGGATGAAGCGCCGGTCGCGGAGTGCGGTGTTCCAATCGGCGCCGGAGGCTGCGAGTTCGGTCAGCGCGATCCGGCGGTTCAGAATTTGCCAGGTGTAGCCGTGTGGGGCTGCGGCGACGCGCTGCACGAGGTCGAGCGTGTCGAAGCCTGAGACCATTGGCGGCATCATGCGACGGCCGTTCGCGTCGACCCAGAGTGCGGACTTCGGTGGGATCAAGCTCACCCCGTGGTCCGCCCATTGCGGACGCGGATGCCGGATGCCGCCGGCGTAGTTCCACATGCGGCCCATGTTCGTGAGTTTCGCGCCGACCGACTTCGCTGCGTCCAGCGCGCGGCCGTCTGACCCCGGATGCGTGCCGAGCAGGATGGTCGCCGGAAGTTTGATGCCTTCGACCGGCGACCAGAGTTTGCGGATCTTGCCGATGTCGCCGCCTATGCCGCCGGCGGCAACCACGACGGCGTCGGCGGAGCACTTGAACTCCTCGCCGCCCATGACGATGCCGCCGAGGCCGTAGACCTTGGCGTTGTGAATATCGATGCGCTCGACGCGATGGTTGAAACAGAGTGCGAGTTTTTCGCACGCGTTTTTATGTTCGCGCAGCGCTTTGATCAGGCGCGTGATCAGATATTGGCTAGTGCCCCAGGTGAGGTGGAAGCGCGGGACCGAGTTGCCGTGCGCGGTTTGACCGCGCTCGACCCAGGCCACGAGCGGCATCCAGCGAATGCCGAACTTCTTCAGGTAGTCGTGGCCGTCCGCGGTTGCGCGTTCGACGAGGTGCTTTGCCCAAATCACGGGCCAGACTTCGCCCGGTTGGAATTCGGCGAAGCTTTTCCAGTCGTCGAACGCTTTCTCGACGCTGTCGATGACCTTCATGCGGCGTTGTTCGGGGCTGTCGACGAAGAACATGCCGCCGAACGCTTCCAGCGCCGAGCCGCCGAAGCGGCTTTCGCCTTCGCGCTCGAAGATGGCGACGCGCTTGCCCGCGTCGAGCAGCTGCAAGGCGGTCACCACGCCTGCGATGCCGCCGCCGATGATCGCCACGTCACATTGGTAGGCCTTCGCCATCGCCCGACTCTCCGAAGACCAAGATAGGGTGCAAGCGGTGCCCGCCTCAACGCCTCACAGAGTTGTAACCCGCGGGCGGGTTGGCGCGGACGCCCGCAATGCCCTATCGTCGGCGCCACCCATGATTGCGTCGTTCGCCACGTGACCCGCCGCCTGCTCGTCGTGGAAGACGATCGCAGCACGCGCGACTACGTTGCGAACGGTTTTGTGGAGCTTGGCTGGACGGTCGAGCGGCACGGCGACGGGCG
>JANLXP010000128.1:0-2027 GCA_031365165.1 Alphaproteobacteria bacterium | reverse complement strand
GCGCTTTCGGCGCTTCGGCCTTGTCGGCTTGCAGGCCGAGATCGACGTCGCCCGTCGTGGTGCCGGCGTAGGTGGGGCCGAACGAGGTCAACGACCAGCCGAACGCCTTCTCGTAGAACGCCTTCGCTTTGGCGATGTCCGTTGCAGGGAGCTCGACGTAGTTCAGGCGCTCTGGCATTCGATCACCCTTCGATCTTCGAGAAGTCGGCGACGGTGTGCATGGCGTCGCGGATTTCGCTGAGGAGCTTCAAGCGGTTTTCGCGGAGTTTGGGGTTGTCGGCGTTGACCGTCACCTTCTCGAAGAAGGCGTCGACGGGGCCGCGGAGGCGGGACATCGCGCGCATCGCTTCTTCGAAGCGTTCTTGGCTGACCTCAGATGCGATCAGGTCGTTCGCGATCGCCAGCGTCTTGAAGAGCTCAACCTCTTGTGGCGCTTCGAGCAGTGCCACGTCGGGCTTGCCGGAGAAGCCCTGGAACTTCGCGTCCTTTTTCTTTTCCTTGCCCTCTTCGATTTTCAAGATGTTGAGGGCGCGCTTGTAACCCGCGAGCAGGTTCTTGCCGTCGTCGGTTTTGAGAAAGCTTTGCAACGCCTCGACGCGGCGCACGATCAGAACAAGGTCGTCTTGGCCGCGAAGCGCGAACACCGCGTCGATGAGATCGTGCCGAACGCCCTTTTCGCGCAAGGCGGCCTTCAAGCGATCGCTGAAGAATCCGAGCAGATCCTTCGAAAGCGGATCGAAGAAATAACCGAGTTCCATCAAGCGTTGACCGTCGAAGAATTCGCTCTCCTGGTCGCCGGAGGAAAGCACCTCCGCCCAGCCCTTATCGACACCTGCTCGAACAAGATCGGCGTACAGGCCGAGTTCGCCTCGCTTGTCGCCCTTGATCCCGGCCTTTGCCAGCGTGCTGAAAAAGGCGCTTGCGATCCCGCGGGGGTCCGCGGACTCTTGCCGGAATGCCGAGGCGACGCTGGCGCCGAAAACCTGCATCAGGTTTAGGCGCGCTTCCGACGTCAGGATGATGCGAATGATGCCGAGAGCGGCGCGACGCAGCGCGTAAGGGTCTTTCGAACCGGTGGGCTTTTCGTCGATTGCGAAGAAGCCCACCAGCGTATCGATCTTGTCGGCTAAGGCGACGGCGATGCTGACAAGCGCTGAGGGCACGTCATCACTTTGGCCTTGCGGCTTGTAGTGATCGCGCACTGCGTCGGCGACGTCCTTGGGTTCTTTGTCGTTGAGCGCGAAGTAGCTGCCCATGACGCCCTGGACTTCCGGAAATTCGCCGACGGTGCCGGAGACGAGGTCGGCTTTGCACAGACGCGCGGCGCGACGGGCTTTGGTTTCGTCGGCGCCGATGAGTTTGGCGATTTCGCCGGCGAGCAATTCGATGCGCTCGACGCGTTCGAACTGGGTCCCGAGTTTTGCGTGGAAGACGATGTCTTTGAGCTGCGGAACGCGGGCCTCGAGTTTGGTCTTGCGGTCTTGGTCCCAGAAGAATTTTGCGTCCGAGAGCCTGGCGCGCAGAACGCGTTCGTTGCCGGCGACGACGTTCCGGCCAGCGTCCTTCGTGATCATGTTTGCGATGACGACGAACTTGTTCGCGAGCTTGCCGGTCTTGGGGTCCTTCAGCGCGAAGTATTTTTGGTTCGCGCGCATGGTGGAGATCAAAATCTCCTGCGGCACGTCGAGGAAGCCTTTGTCGAACTGGCCGATCAGCGGCACAGGCCACTCGACGAGGCCAGCGACTTCATCGGCCAAGCCGTCGTCTTCGATGAGTTCGAGGTTTTGCGCGTGGGCGAGTTGTTTAGCGTCGTGCAGGATTTGCGCTTTGCGGTCGGCGGCCGCCAGGATGACATGCGCGCGCTTTAGCTTGTCGACGTAGTCGTCGAAGCGGCGGACTTCGATCTGGTCGTTGCCGAGGAAGCGGTGGCCGCGGGTTTTGTTGCCGCTCTTCACGGTGCCGATTTCGAACGGCACCACCTCACCGTCGAAGGTGCAGACGATCGCGTGTAGCGGGCGCACCCAGGT
>JANLXP010000099.1:0-10769 GCA_031365165.1 Alphaproteobacteria bacterium | reverse complement strand
GCTGACAGACCCCACGCGCTTGCCCTGCGATAATCTGCGCGACCATTTCTCTTCGCGCTTGAAGCAGTTGGCCGCGGCCTAAGCCGTCTGCGGACGGACCACAGATTCCGGCAAACCGCGTTGCGGGCGTACGACCATTTCGAAAATGTTGAGCGCGATCGGTTGCGTGACTGCGTAGACGACTGCGCGCGCGACGTCGTCGGCATGCGCGAACATCTGCGCCGCCTTGGCTTGCGCGCGTTCGATCACTTCATCGGGTAGCTTGCCCGCCATGTCGGGCGCAGCGCTTTCGCCCATCGACTTCAAAAGACCTTGGATGACTTGCGGCGGGAAGTTGCGGCCGAAATTCGTCATCACGGCACCCGGCATGATTTGCACCACGCGGATGGAGTCGTTCTCGAGCTCGGCGCGCAGCGTCTCGCCGATCGTGTTCACGGCCGCTTTCGTCGCGCCGTAGACCCCTGCCCCTTCGCGACGGCCGGCGATGGACGAGATGTTGACGATGTGGCCTTCGAACTTGCCTTTCCGCATCGCCTTGATCGCGGCTTGCGAACCGGAGAGCAGAGCCAGCACGTTTGTCTCGAACATCTCGCGCCAGTGTTCGAACTTGCCGGTCGCGATCGAATCCGGATGGCTCAAGCCTGCGTTGTTGACCATGACGTTGAGGCGGCCTGTTTCTTTGACCGCACGATCAACGATGCCGGCGATCGTGGTTGGGTCGCGCAGATCGGCGACGACAGCGTGCGCCTTGCCGCCCGTGTCTGCGATCTCGGCGATGAGCGCTTTCAGCGCCGTTTCGGTGCGCCCAACGGCGTAGACTTCGGCGCCTTCGCCTGCGAGGGCTTTCGTGATCGCGCTGCCGATGCCGCTGGATGCGCCGGTGACGATTGCGGTTTTTCCGGTCAATGATTTGGACATGGGGGATGCTCCTATTGTTGCGGGCACTCAGCGCCCTTTTTGATCCAAGTTTCGGCGGCCGCCAGGAATGTCGCGTGCGGCACATCAGGGGCTTTGCGTTTCGCGCCCGGCGACCAAGCCCAGAGCACGAGCGCGTCGGCGCGCACATGCTCGATCACCTTGTCGCCTGCCCTGCCACCATTTTTCGTCGGATCCAACAGCGCCTTGCAGAATGCGGCGGGCGATAGACCTGTCCAGCCCATTGTGACTGGCGCCATGCGCCAGTTCTTGGCGCCCGGAATGTTCATCGACTCTTGGTTCTTGTCCTGATGGCATGTCGTGCAGCGCATACCGGGCGGTCCTGCACTATCGGGCCCGCGCATGACGTTGAACGTGTGGCGGTGGCGATCATCGCCTTGCGTCGGCCAGTTCACCATCGTGTGGCAGTTCATGCAGCGCGGACTGTTCAACACCTTTGCGACGGTTCGAAACGCGGCGACCGACGGTGAGTCCGCCGGTGCCGCGGCGTTTGCGTAAACAAAAGCCAGCGGCAACGCAGCGGTTGCCACCGCAATGGCAATAATCCAGCGCCTAGCCATTCGCCGCTCCGGCGTTAGTGCCCGCCGTCAGCGTCGCTTTGGCGTAGGGCAGTTCGCGGATGCGCTTCTTCGTCAGCGCAAAGATGGCGTTGCCGACGGCGGCGGCGATCGGTGCGGTGCCCGGCTCACCCGCACCGCCCGTGCGCGCACCAGACTCGATGAAACGCACTTCGTGCACTGGCGCTTCGGCCATTCGGACCATTTCGTAGTCGGGGAAGTTCTGTTGAACCACGCGCCCTTTGTCGATCGTGATCTCACCGTAGAGTGCTGCGGTCAGGCCGTAGATAGCGCCGCCTTGGATTTGGGCGGTGAACGTCGCCGGATTTATCACTTCACCGGGATCGACTGCGCTCCAGACCTTGTGCACGTGCGCGCGACCATCGGTGCCGACCGAGACTTCTGCCACTTGCGCCACGATCGTGCCGAACGCGTCGCGGATTGCGATACCGCGGGCGCGACCGGCTTCCGGCGGTGTCGCCCAGTTCGCCATTTGGGCTACCAGTTCGAGCGCCGCTTTGTGGCGCGGTGCGCCTTCAAGGTGCGCACGGCGAAACTCAAACGGATCTTTGCCGGCCGCCGTTGCCAGTTCGTCCATGAAGGTTTCGATGAAGAAGCCTTGCTGGGTGTGATCGACGCTGCGCCAGGGGCCCCAGGGAATGGGGTTCGTGCCGGTGGCGTAGCGCGCCGCTTGATTGGCGAAGTCGTAGTTGACGCGCAGCGCTTCCGGCGGATCATGCTTTTCGGTGAACGTGTGCAGCCAAGCTGTGACCTTGCCCTTGTCGTCGAGCGCGGCGCGCATCTTCGCCATCGAGGCGTGGCGGTAATAGTCCTGCGTCATGTCTTCTTCGCGCGTAAATACGACCTGCACGGGCCCTTCGACTTGGCGCGCGACGCCGATTGCCTTGTCGATATAGTCCAGCGTGTAGCCGCGCCGGCCGAAACCGCCGCCCATGGCCGTGTGATGCAGTGTAACATTGTCGACGGAGATGCCGGCTGCGTTCGCGGCATAGGCGCGAGAGCCGAGCCCATCTTGGAAGCCGCCCCACATGGTGAGCTTGTCGCCCTCGAAGTGCGCAGTGCAGTTCATCACTTCCATCGTCGCGTGGGCGAGGAAAGGAACGCGGTAAGTCGCTTCGACGACGTTCTTCGCAGCTTTCAGAGCTTCATCGACGTTGCCGACGGCGTGGTCTTCGGTGAGGCCACCTTTTGCCAAGGCCGCTTCTTTACCCGCGAAGATCGTGGCTTGGCTGATGTTCGCGTTTGGACCTTCGTCCCATTCGGGCTGCAGGGCGGCCAGCGCTTCCTTCGCGCGCCACGTGTTGTCGGCGACGACGGCGACGGCCGCCGGCAGCTTCACGACCTTCTTGACACCACGCATAGCCAACGCCGGTTTCTCGTCGACCGACTTCAACTTGCCACCAAACACGGGGCACGCCGCCACGACCGCGAAGCTCATGTTTGGTAGGCGCGTGTCGATGCCGTACTTCGCGCTACCGTCGACTTTGCCCGGGATGTCGAAACGAGCAACGGGTTGGCCGACGATCGTATAGTCCTTCTTCGCTTTCATAGGCGGATCGACAGGCGGGTCGTATGCAGCTGCCGCGGCGGCCATCTCGCCGTAGGTTGCCTGCTTGCCCGACGCGTGGGTGAGCTTGCTTTGCTTGGCAACGATTTCACTTTCCGGCACGCCCCACGCGGCGGCGGCGGCCTTCACGAGCATCCAACGCGCGGCAGCACCCGCGATGCGCATGCCGCGCACGCCGGTCATGCGGACTGCCGTCGAGCCGCCGGTGATCTGGAGGTTCATGTACTCGGCGATTTTGCGCGAGCCGAATTCGGCCGTGCCCGACATCCAGGACGGGATCGACATGTCGCCACGGAGATACTCGCGGGCGAGCGAGCCGTTCGCGAACGCCATGTCGGCCGGCGCTTGCTCCATGCGCACGAGCGACCAGTCGGCGTCGAGCTCCTCAGCCAACATCATCGGCATCGCGGTGTGAATGCCCTGCCCCATTTCTGAATGCGGGACGATAACGGTAACGGAGTTGTCGGTGCCGATGCGTACCCAAGCGGAGAGCGGGGTTGAACCCTCCTTGGCGAGCAAAGCCTTGGCGCGGTCTGCCGTGGAGAACGGCATCAACGCGTAACCGACTGCCAGGCCGCCTGCTGCGGCGACGCCGCCGAAGATCACCAATCTGCGCGAAACCATGGTGTGTCTCCTAAACTTTGGCGGCGGCGTGGATTGCCGCGCGGATTTGGGTGTAGGCGCCACAGCGGCAGATGTTCGTCATCGCCGCGTCGATGTCGGCATCGGTCGGCTGCGGTTTTTCATTGAGCAACGCAACCGCAGCCATGATCTGGCCCGACTGGCAGAAGCCGCATTGCGGCGCCTGTGCGTCGACCCAAGCTTGCTGGACCTTGTGCAGGTTGTCGCCCACCTTCAGGCCTTCGATCGTCGTAATGTTCTTGTTTGCGGCCAAGCCTACCGGGAAGGAGCAACTGCGCGTCGCCGCGCCGTCGATCAAGACCGTGCAAGCGCCGCAGGAGCCGACGCCGCAGCCGTACTTCGTGCCGGTCATGTTCAGCACGTCCCGTATCACCCAGAGTAGCGGCATGCCCTCTTCGGCTTCCACCTGCTGCGGCTTACCGTTGACGTTGATCGTAATCATCGTAGCGCTCTCCTCGCTGTCCCCAATTTTGGCTGGGCCCTTGCGGGCAATGTGCCCGCGCCGGCGCAAATAAATTCGATCATGCGTTTCAGTGCCTGCGCGTGCGCAGCTTCAGGTTCGCTTGCGTAAGCGACCTTTACGCCTTTCGCGGCCACGGCAATTGTTTGTGCCAGTTCGTGTGCGGTCGTACCGCGCAGCACCAGGCGGCCTGCGCGCGCGAGGCCTGCGATCGCGGTTTCCAGCACCTTCTCGTACCGTTTTGCGTAGGCGCTGATCGCGGGGCCGCAATGGCGGCTGCTTTCTTCGATCAGTTCCGTCGCGAACGGAGAACCGGCAACACTGGCGACCAGGCTGCGGTGGTTGGCCATCACGATTTGGCTGACGGCGTCCGTCGCGTCCTTGCCGCCCTTGGCGGCGGCGTCCTTCGCGGCCGCGAGTGCTTCTTCTTGCAGCAAATCGACGAGCGTTGCGAACAACGCCTCTTTCGATTCGAAGTGATGATAGAGCGCTTGGCGGGTTAAGTGCGCTTCCTCGGCGACCATCGCCATCGAGGTTTGACGAAAACCGTGGCGGGCGAAAACGATTTGCGCCGCGCGTAAAATTCCGTCTCTTGGCTCCATGCGGACAGATTTGACAGATTTCGTCGAACTGTCAAATCACGAGCGCTGCACCCGTCGCGTGCATTCGCCATTGTTTCGGTCGCCTGCGCAGGTATAACGCGAGACCAAAGGGAGAAACACATGTCGCGTGCGGGGAAAATTCTGATCTACGGCGCAACCGGTTACACGGGGAAGCTGACGGCGAGTGCGGCGAAGCTGCAGGGCCTCACGCCGATTCTCGCGGGCCGCAGCGTGGAGAAGGTCAAGCCGTTGGCGGACGAACTCGGCCTCGCGTGGCGCGCGTTCTACCTGAACGAGACGGATAAGCTCGACCAAGCGCTGAACGAGGTGGCGGTGGTGCTTCATATCGCCGGGCCGTTCTCGGCGACGTCGAAACCCATGGCGGACGCCTGCATCCGCACGAAGACGCACTACCTCGATACCACCGGCGAGATCGCGGTGTTCGAGGCGCTTGCTGCGCGCGATGAGGAAGCAAAAAAGGCGGGCGTGATGTTGCTGCCGGGCGTCGGGTTCGACGTTGTTCCGTCCGATTGCTTGGCCGCGCATGTGAAGCGCCGGCTTCCCGACGCGGAGGACTTGAAAATTTACATCGGCGGGTTGGCGTCGATGTCGCGCGGGACGGCGAAGACTCTCGTCGAGGGCATCGCCAAGGGCACGTTGGTGCGCCGTAACGGCGAGATCGAACAGCTTGAAGGTTCAAACGAGGACCTGATCGACTTCGGCAACGGCTCAAAGCCTACGGTCGCGATGCCATGGGGTGACGTTTCGACGGCTTACTACTCCACACAAATTCCGAACATCGAAGTGCATTTCGAATCTTCGCCGCAGATTGCGCGCATGATCAAAATGCCCTTCCTCTTGAAGGGTTTCCTGGGCTTGCCCTTCATGCAGGCCTTCTTAAAGCTACAGATCGACAAGCAACCCGAAGGGCCAACAGACGAGCAGCGTCGCAAAGACGAGGCGATCCTGATCGGCGTGGCGCGTAATGGGAAAGGCGAGACCGTGCGTACGCGACTGCGGACGCCCGAGGGCTATACGCTGACCACGGCAACGGCGCTTGCGATTGCGCAGCGGGCTGCGAACGGGGATGTGAAGATAGGGTTCCAGACGCCGAGCCTCGCCTATGGCGCGGATTTCATCTTGGGATTTGACGGCGTGCGGCGGGAAGACTTGAACGCTTAAGGCGAACCGTTGGCGCCTTATTCTTCGCTGAGACTCTTCTTGCCAAAGTACGAGACGAGAGCGGCGACGCCGTTGAATGCTGCGAGGAACAGCAGGAAGACGAGCGCGATGCCCGCAGGGCTCAACGTTTCCAGATACCAGTTCGCGGCGACGGTGGCCGGAATGGCGCCAGCGGTCGCGACGCTGTGCTTCAATGCGAAATCGGTAAGGCTTGCCATCTGCTGTCCTCGGCGCTCCCGCGAATCAAAGGGAAGGATGAGGCAACGAGCGATTCGGCGCAATTGGAGCGCGCCGCCGTTCAGCGAAGCGCTTGCACGGATTTGAGGATTTCTGCCGGCTCTATGCGGTAGCGGAAGTCGATATCGAGCGACGCGTGCTTGATCACGGCGTCTTGTCCCACGACAAATGTTGCCGGCGCGGGTAGCAGCCACATGTCGTTGCCGTTGATGCGTTCCAGGTCGAGACCGCGCTCCATGTAGCGTTTGCGCACGGCGTCCGGCACCGGAAATACGAGGCCGCATTGCATGCCGAGCACGTTGTCGAGATCGGCCAGCACGTCGAAGTCGATGCCGCATTGTTCTTTGATACGCGCAACGCCGCCACCGGCGTCGGGCGTAACCGCGACGATGGAGGCACCGGCCGCGCGGATGTCGGGTGAAAGTTTTGCGAGTTCACCGAGTACGACGGTGCAATAGGGACACCACGCGCCGCGATCAAAGACGATCACCACGGGGCCCGCGGCAAGCAGATCGGCGCGCATCACCATGCGGCCTTCGGCGTTCGGCAACGCGAAGTCGGGAAACGTCGCCCCTGGCTTCAGCACGCCATCGAGGGCGCCGCTATCCACCAATTGCTTGATGAGGTCGTCGTAGAGTTTTGTTCCGGCGGGCGATGCGGCGTCGCGCACGGCCTTAAGCTTGTCGTCCAGCGTCATGCGGCGAGTCTAGAAGATTAGCCGGTCACAGCACAATCACGACGCTATAGCGCGCGGCTATCCAATCGGCAGGCAAACGGCATTTTCGTTCGTGACGCGGTTCGATGATGGTGACAAGCGACGCTGAGGTATTGGCCCAGTCAGTCCCGTAGAACCCTCAAGGAGAACGCTATGTTTACGAAGTCCCTGAAGACGCTGTCGGTGGCGAGTGTGTTCGCGCTCGGCGGCCTTGCATTGTCGCCCGCGGCTATCGCCGGCGACTGCCCAGCCGGCAAACAAGGCGCAAGCCCGCTTGCCGTCGAAACCGCGCCGAAGGACGTGACCGATAACGTCATCGGTTCCATCGACCTCGGCAACGGCTACAACGTCGCCGGCAAGACGATGCGGATGCGCCGCCTCGTCGTGCAGCCCGGCGGCGTGGTTCCGAACCACAGTCACACGGAGCGTCCGGCGAACATCTATGTCGTCGAGGGTGCGATCACGGAATATCGTTCGACCTGCACCGTTCCGATCGACCACAAGGCCGGCGACATTGCGGTCGAATCCGGCAACCTTTCGCATTGGTGGCGCAACAACGGCAAGACGCCGGCGACGCTGATCTCTGCCGACATCGTGCCGACGCCGATGATGAAAGAAGGCGGCATGTAAGAGTTGGGTCTTCGCGCGGTCCCCCGGCCCTCCTCTCCCCGAAGCGCGAGGTCCAAAAAGTGCGGCGTCCGCTATTCCCAGAGCGGACGCCGCCGTCTTTTCTCAGACAAAGGAACCCGTCATGGCACAAGCCCACGCAGCCACACTCGAGACAACGAGCGAGACGGCGGGGCGGCCGTCGCTGACGTTCCGGCTGATTGTCATCGGCGTTATTAGCTTTTTGACGCTTGTCGATTTGTTTGCGGCACAGGCCATTCTGCCGTCGCTGACCGAGGCTTACGGTGTGACGCCCGCGCAAATGGGCTTTGCGGTCAACGCAAGCACGCTTGGCATGGCGGCCGCCGGGATTGTGATGGCGTTCGTCGCCTCCAAGATCAACCGGCGGCAAGGGATTTGGATCAGCCTCGCCTTGCTTGCGATTCCCACGACGCTCCTGGGCACGATGCCCGATTTGATGACGTTTACGTGGTTGCGTATTGCGCAAGGCGTTTGCATGGCCTCCGCATTTACGCTGACCATGGCCTACCTCGCGGAGCAATATAGCGCGAGCGAAGTGGCGAGCGCGCTTGCGGCCTATGTGACGGGCAACGTTGCTTGCAATTTGTTCGGGCGGTTGATGTCGGCGTCGCTTGCCAGCTCGTTCGGGCTTGAGACCACGTTCTTCGTCTTCGCGGCGCTCAATCTCATTGGCGCTGCGCTGGTGTTTTTCACGCTGCAGAAAATGGCGCCGATGAACGGCGCGATGTCAAAGTCAGCGTTGGCGGCATGGGCGCAACATTTGCGCAATCCGTCACTGCGCGCGGCGTTCGCGCTTGGGTTTCTTATTCTCTTCGTGTTTTTGGCGACGTTCACTTACGTGAACTTTGTGCTGGCGCGCGAACCGATCGCGGTCTCGCCGATGATGCTGGGGTTCGTCTATTTCGTGTTCCTGCCATCGGTGTTTACAACGCCGCTCGCGGGTAAGGCCGCTGTTCGGTTCGGAGCGCGGCCGACGTTTTGGGCTTCGTTCGCAGTCGCCGGGCTTGGACTGCCTCTGCTGCTTTTTCCAACTCTCCCATCGATTCTAGCCGGCTTGGTATTGGTCGCGGTGGGCACGTTCTTTGCGCAAGCGGCGGCGACGGGCTTCGTCAGCCGGGCGGCGACGACGGAGCGCGGTGCGGCCAGCGGCATCTACCTCGCCTCGTACTATCTGGGCGGGTTGATGGGTTCGGCATTGTTGGGCGTCGTGTTCGATAAGTTCGGTTGGACGGATACCGTTATTGCTCTGGGCGTCGCTTTGGCGATTGCGGCACTCGTCACATTTCAAATCAAGGAGCCCGCGTTAACCGCAACAAAATGAGGCTGACGATGCCGCCCGTTACTCCTATATCAACGCGCAGGAGAGAGACTGTCGCTATGAGCACATCGGTCAAGCCCCGCGTTGTCATCGTCGGCGCCGGATTCGGCGGACTTTCGGCCGCCAAGGTTCTGGCGCGCGCGCAAGTCGAAGTCACGATCATCGACCGGCACAACTATCATCTGTTTCAACCGCTGCTCTATCAGGTCGCGACCGCCTCACTGTCGCCGGCGGAAATCGCGCAACCGATCCGCAGCATTGTGCGCGATCAAGCCAACGCGAACGTGATGTTGGACGATGTGAGCGGTGTAGATACCACGCGCAAGACGGTGCAAACCGCGTCGGGGCGGAGCGTCGCTTACGACTACCTCGTGCTCGCGACCGGTGCGCGGCATTCCTATTTCGGCAAGGATCATTGGGAAGAGTTTGCGCCGGGTATCAAGACCGTCGACGACGCGACGCGCGTGCGCGCTAAGATCTTGCTCGCGTTCGAGCGGGCGGAGGGCGAGAAGGATAAGGCCAAGCGCGACGCGCTGCTGACGTTCGTGATCGTCGGCGGTGGGCCGACGGGGGTCGAAATGGCGGGCGCGATCGCCGAACTCGCGCGCAAGTCGATCGTGACGGATTTTCGCTCGATCACGCCACATTGCTCGAAGATCATGCTGATCGAAGCGGGGCCGCGATTGCTGCCGTCATTTCCGGAATCGTTGTCGGCGGAGGCGAAACGGTCGTTGGAGGCGATGGGCGTCGAGGTCCACTTGGGCGTACCGGTCACCGACATATCGGCCGATCAGGTGATGCTCGGCGCGGCGCCGATTCCGGCGAAGACTGTCATTTGGGCCGCCGGCGTGCGTGCTTCGGCCGCCGGCGAGTGGTTGAAGGTGCCGTGCGACCGCGCAGGGCGCGTCCACGTCAACGCGGATTTCTCGGTGCCGGGACACCCGGACGTGTTCGTGATCGGCGACACTGCCGCATTCAAGAGCGATGATGGCAAGGTACTGCCCGGGATCGCACCGGCGGCCAAGCAAGCGGGACACTATGTCGGCCGCTTGATTGAAGCGCATGCGATGGGCGCTACCGTGGCTGATGCGTTCGCCTACGGCGACTATGGAAACTTGGCCACGATCGGACACAGCAAAGCTGTCGTCGACTTCGGTTGGCTCAGGCTCAAAGGCTTCCCGGCGTGGGTTCTGTGGTCAGTCGCGCACGTGTATTTCTTGATCGGCTTCCGCAACCGCTTCTTCGTCGCGACGGGTTGGGCGTGGAGCTATTTCACCTATAAGCGCGGCGTACGGCTGATCACCGGTTCGCCTGCGATGGCGCCCGCGAAGTCGATGAGCGAAGCGGCCTAGCGCTTGTATAGCGGGCGGCTATCCAATGGTGAGGCAAACGGCATTTTAGGTGGGACGGGGGTTCCGGCAGTGTGGCGGTGAAGAGATCGCCAACACGGGAAACCCACCAATGCTCGATACCACAACGAAAATGCAGCGCATGCTGGCCGGCAAGGTTGCCATCGTGACCGGCTCCACCTCTGGGATCGGGCTTGGGATTGCGCGGGCGCTCGCGGAGGCCGGGTCAGCGGTCGTGCTGAACGGCCTTGGCGATATGGATGAGGTGAAGCGGGTGCGGGTCGCGCTGGTGCAGGCGACGGGCGTGCGTGTGACCTACGATCCGGCGAACTTGATGGACCCGTCGGAGACGACGGCATTGGTCGAGCGGACGGAGCGCCAGTTCGGGCGCGTCGATATCTTGGTCAACAACGCCGGCATCCAGCACGTGTCACCGATCGAAGAGTTTCCGACCGCGAAATGGGATGCGATTTTGGCGTTGAACCTTTCGGCCGTGTTCCACGCATCGAAGGCCGCGTTCAAGGGCATGAAGGAA
>JANLXP010000068.1:0-1347 GCA_031365165.1 Alphaproteobacteria bacterium | reverse complement strand
CGATGAGATGCACAGCCATCACTTGTCCGCTGTGCTGCGCGCAACCAAGGGCGACGCACTGCACCTCTTCAACGGCCGTGATGGCGAATGGCGCGCCAGGATCGCCGACATCGCAAAGCGCACCGTGACCGTCGATGTCGAACACCAAACCGTCCCGCAACGAAATGCGCCCGATCTGCATCTGCTCGCCGCGCCAGTGAAGCGCACGCCGTTCGACTACCTCGTGCAAAAGGCAACCGAACTCGGCGTCGCGCGCATTCGCCCCATCATCACGCGCCGCACCATCGTCGATCGCGTGAACCAAGACCGCATGCGCGCGAACGCGATGGGTGCCGCCGAACAATCCGGCCGCCTCGACATACCAGCCATCGACGAACCGGTGCGCTTGGACAACGTGTTCACGCACTGGCCGCCCGAACGCCGCGTCATGTTCTGCGACGAAGCCGGCGATGCGCTACCGGCTGCCGAAGCGCTCAGCAAAGCGGGCAGGGGTGCCTGGGCAATTCTAACCGGACCGGAAGGTGGCTTCGATCCGGTGGAACGCGAAATGATCCGTGCACTGAGCTTCGTTGTGCCCGTCTCGCTCGGCCCCCGCATCATGCGCGCCGACACCGCCGCTCTCGCCGCGATCACGATCTGGCAATCAACGCTGGGCGACTGGGGTTAATCCTTTCACCCCTTGCGCGGGTGGGGTTTCGCCCCCTACATGAAGGTATCGCTATCGAGGTGCCTTCATGTCCGTTCCGCAAGCAGGCGGCGGTCCGATCACATCCAAAGCCGACCTGATCGGCTCCATCGCCAAAGGCGTAAAGCCGAAGAGCGAATGGCGCATCGGCACCGAGCACGAAAAATTCGGTTACGACCTGAAGACGCTGGCGCCACTGCCTTACGAGGGCAAGCCCGGCATCCGCGCGATGCTGGAAGGCCTGCAACGCTTCGGCTGGGACCCGATCAACGAAGGCGCCCACATCATAGGGCTGAAGCACGCCGGCGGCGGCGCGATCAGTTTGGAGCCCGGCGGCCAACTCGAGCTCTCCGGCGCACCGCTGAAAAGCATCCACGAAACCTGTGCCGAGTCGAACGAACATCTCGACCAAGTCAGCCAGGTCGCGAAGGAAATTGGCGCGGGCTTCCTCGGTTTGGGCTACCACCCGACCGCACGTCTCGACGACGTGCCCGTGATGCCGAAGGGCCGCTACGGGATCATGAAGAACTACATGCCCCGCGTTGGCGGCCTCGGGCTCGAGATGATGTTCCGCACCTGCACGATCCAGGTGAATCTCGACTTCTCATCCGAAGCCGACATGGTCAAGAAATTCCGCGTCGGTCTCGTACTACAGCCGATCG
>JANLXP010000058.1:0-3176 GCA_031365165.1 Alphaproteobacteria bacterium | reverse complement strand
CTGCTCGCAGCCGCTCGGCTTTATCAGGGCCAGACGACGAACATGCGCACGCCAGGCGGCGGCTTTGCCCCCGTACTCATCACGCCGGATTTACCGATCGGCCTGTGACGGCATGAGAGTCCCTACGCCAAGGTCAATCACTCAAGCGGATTCAGGCGCCGTGCTGCGCGAACGGCGCTCGTTTGCCGCCGCTCTGGAAGAGCCAAACGGTATAGGCCTCGGCCGGTTGGCCTTCGACCTCCATTCCGGGTGAGCCGATCGGCATACCGGGTGCACTCAAGCCGTGCGCCCCCGGTTTCTCCGCAAGCAACCGTTTGATGTCGGCCGCCGGCACGTGGCCTTCGATGACGTAACGATCGACCGTGGCGGTATGACACGACGTCAGGTCATCGGGGACGCCAAGTTGTTGTTTGAGGTCCGCGAGATCGGCGCGATCCTCGACAGTCGCGACAAAGCCTTCGGCTTCGAGTTTCGCCACCCAGAGTTTGCAACAACCGCAGCCGGCGTCCTTGTAGACTTTTATCGGAATGGCGCCGGCGGGGACCCCGCAACCGGAGAGCACCAGCCCACCGATAGCGGCGACACTGGTCGCGGTGAGGAGCGTGCGCCGCGTAACCCTGCTCTTGTCGTTCATGGTCTAAATATCCTCCAGTCTCTAACCAGGCAGGAGTTCGCGTGCCTGGTCTTTCCCCTCAAAGTGGGCGTTGTCGGATCTCAGTCGCCGCGCCGGTTGGAGAGTGCGGCACGCTTCGCCAGCGAGCATATGGCCGGAATAACGACCAATGTAAGCAGTGTCGATGAGAGCATGCCACCAATCATGGACACGGTGATGCGTGGCATGATTTCCGAGCCAGCACCAGTCCCCACGTGATCGGCCAGAGCCCCGCCATGATCGCCGACACCGTCATAAGCTTGACTCGCCATGTCGATCGAGTGCCATGAGGTCGATGCCGAAAACGTCGAGATCAAGATCGGCGCGAAGGTCGGCAACGCTCCCGCGACCGAGGCGCTGGAGACATCGAACTTCCGGAGCGGCAAGAGCGCGGAAGCGGAAACCACGCTGACTGTCGAAATACCGGATACTCAGGTCTTGTCGATAGCGGCCTCGTCGCGGATTTTACCTAAGGCATTGAAGTGGTTGGTGGGTGATGCAGGGATCGAGCCTGCGACCAGCCGATTAGGAGACAGCAGACAAGCGGCATGCGAGCTGGCCCATCCACTCACTATCTTCACCTAGCCGCCCTTTCCCACAAGATATCTAGCCTGGTCTTCGCGCAGGCTTCGACAAACCGTTAGGCAGGCTGCGTGTCCAAGCTGGAGGGGTTCGTGGAATGCCCGCCGAAACCGCAACTCAGAGTCTCATTTTGGAAGCCCGCACCCGCAGCGGCTGGGCGGACGAGCGTCCTTGGCTATCGCAGAAGCAGATCGATGAACTGATGGCACTTGTTGGCAACCGCGTGCCGAAGGCCTGGTCTCAGCGCGTTCGCCATTACATGTCACACATCTTTGCCAAGGCCGTCGAAGACACGACTTGTCTGCTCCGCCTTCGCGTCGAGGCAGCCGAATTCCTCGGTTCCAAGCGTGGCCTTCCAAAGTTGACCACGGTGTTGGCGAAGGAGCTTGACGCGCTGGCCGCAACGGAGAGCAATAGCATCGCCCGTGCGCGAGCGAGTGACGGCCTGCGCCGCGCGCTTGCCGCCGCGCAATTTCTGAAGCGCGACCTGCCCTCGCCCGCAACCGCCGCTCGTGAGGTAGATGCCATCGTTGACGCCGCGCTCAGCTGCGGGACAATCACCCCTCAACTGCGCCGACTTCTCGACGACCTCGCGATCACCGTGCAAACCGGCAGAGACTGGTCTGTTCAACGTCAAATGGTACGCGGTCTCGCGGCGCTTATGGAGAGCGCGACGGGTAAGTGCCCCGGCCGGAGCCATGTCTCCAGCGATCGGAACCGATCTGATTTCGGCGAGCACGGCTGGTTCCACAAGCTGTGCGAGCGCTTTGCACACCTCGCTAACACACACGAGATGGTGCCGCCGCAAATTCGTGCTGCGCGGCGGCCGTCGTCGTTGGACGGCATCGTCAACGAAGAACTCAAGGCGCTGCGCCAAGAAATCAAAGGCCGCCCGGGTTAGCCCGCCAGAGACTAATTTATCCATACAGCACTTGAGCCCCGCTCCGCCCATGTTCGCCATTCAACGAACATGGAGCGCCAATGTCCCCGAAACTCAAGCTCACCTATCGCCCAGCCGCGAGTCTGAAGCCGGCCCCGGGCAACGCACGACGTCATTCTGCAAAACAGATCGCGCAGATCGCTGACAGCATTCGCACGTTCGGTTTCGCAGCGCCGTTGGTCGTCGACCAAGCCGGCGAAGTGATCGCCGGCCACGGCCGCCTCGCAGCAGCCATCCAAGTTGGCATGAAGAGCGTGCCGGTGGTGGAGATCCGCCATCTGACGGACGCGCAGGTGCGGGCCCTGCGCATCGCCGACAATCGACTGACGGAGCTGAGCTCGTGGGACGAGACGTCGCTCAAGGCTGAGTTCGAGATCCTGTCGCAGATGGACCTTACGTTTGATCTCAATGTCACCGGCTTCGCAGCGCCCGAAATCGACCTCTTGCTCTCGGGCGAGGCGGACGTTTCGGATGCAGAGGCAGCGCCCCCTGCCCCGCCGCGTCCGGCGGACGCCGTGTCGCGCGCCGGCGACATTTGGGCCGTCGGCCAGCACCGATTGCTCTGCGGCGATCTTCGCGACCGCACCGCTTTGAAGCTGCTAATGGCTGGCCGCCGCGCTCAAATGGTCTTCACCGACCCACCATACAACGTGCGCATACAGGGTTTTGCCGGCGGCAAGGGCAGCATCAAGCACCGCGAGTTCGCGCAAGCTTCGGGCGAGATGAGCGATGAAGCGTTCGCAGAGTTCCTCCGCGAAACGCTGGGTGCCACGGCCTCCATCTGTCAAGACGGTGCCCTCGCCTATGTGTTCATTGATTGGCGTCACGTGGATGATGCGATCGCAGCAGGCGAAGCGGCCCTC
Organism: Alphaproteobacteria bacterium; assembly: GCA_031365165.1. Classification (GTDB taxonomy): domain Bacteria; phylum Pseudomonadota; class Alphaproteobacteria; order Micropepsales; family Micropepsaceae; genus SZUA-430. Next base: position 139 of record JANLXP010000058.1, on the reverse strand, counting down.
GGATCGCTACTGAACCTTGCCATCTGGGTGAAGACGAACCCGGGCATGGGTTCGTTCTATCGCTCGGGCCACGAGATGATCCCGATCTTCAAAGTCGGGGACGCCAAGGCCGTCAACAATATCGAACTGGGCAAGTTTG
>JANLXP010000057.1:0-2131 GCA_031365165.1 Alphaproteobacteria bacterium | reverse complement strand
GCTGTGCTGTTAGCGACGTTGCTCACGCGCGCGAGAGGCAAACGCTTGACTTTTGTAGCATTGCGTTCTATCTTTGTTCCCTTCCCGGGTGAGTGCCTCTCCTGCTCAGTCGCGGCTGCAACTTGAACCTTGGAAACAAACAAACTGCCCCGGCCGAACGTTTCGGCTGGTGAGGCTTGTGGGAGAGGTGCGCTCGATGATGAGCGCATAACGGATCCCGAACGCATTTCGAACGGATTCCGAACGGATAAAACGGCAGACTTCTGCGAAGCGAACGCATCGAACGGATTCGATTTGCGCATTCGCCGTGCGCAGACGCTTCGCAGACGGATTCCAGACGCATTGCAGACGGATAATCCCGCAGAATTCAGCCGTGCAGACGCATCAGACGGATTCGTTTTTCGCGTTTTCCGTCTTCGGGTTAGTGCAAAACTGGCAGCGCCTCGAGTGAAAACGATTTCAGTTTGTCGAAGCGGCCGGCTTTCACCATCTCGGGCCAGTTTGGGTTCACGATCAGCGCGCGGCCGACAGCGACGAGGTCGAAGTCGCCGCGTTCGAACATTTCGATCAGGCGATCGAGCGAGGCGGGGCTGGCGGGCACACCACGGTAGGCTGCGATGAATTCCTCGTTCAGGCCGACTGAGCCCACCGTGATCGTGGGCAGGCCCGTGATTTTCTTCGTCCAGCCCGCGACGTTGAGGTCCGAGCCTTCGAATTCCGGCTCCCAGAAGCGGCGGGTCGAGCAGTGCATGCAATCGACGCCAGCTTTGACGAGCGGGTCGAGGAATTTCTCGAGCGCTTGCGGCGTGGGCGCCAACTTGATCGCGTAGTCCTGCTGCTTCCATTGCGACCAGCGCAGGATCACGGGGAAGTACTTCGATACCGCGCCACGGATCGCTTTGATGATGTCGACTGCGAATTGCGTGCGCTTGACCATGTCGCCGCCATAGATGTCGGGACGTTCGTTGGTGCCTTCCCAGAAGAACTGATCGATCAGGTAGCCGTGCGCGCCGTGAACCTCGACGCCGTCGAAGCCAAGTTCCTCAGCGTGGCGGGCGCTCGTGGCATAGCCTTTGATCACTTCGTCGATGTCGGCGGTTGTCATCGGCTCCGTGACTTTTTTCCCGGGCTTGGCGAGGCCCGATGGACCGACGCCGGTCAGATGCGGGTTGGGGCCGGAGCCCGGCTTGCGCATCAGGCCCGTGTGCCAGAGCTGCGGCATGATCAAGCCGCCTTCGGCTTTCACCGCCTTCAACACCTTCGCCCAACCGTCGAGTGCGTCGCCGTGGAAGTTCGGAACGTTGTGGTCGTTGAGCGCGACGGGGTGATCGGGCGCCACGCCTTCCGTGATGATCAGGCCGACGCCGCCTTCGGCGCGTCGCGCGTAGTAGGCTGCCACATCGTCGCCCGGGATTTGGTTCGGACTCTTCGAGCGCGTCATCGGCGCCATGACGATACGGTTGGGTAGGTCCAAGTTTTTCAACTTGAAGGACGTGAACAGCGATTTCGGTGACAGGGACATGGTACTTCACACCTGTGAGTGGCGGCAAAAGTTAACGACGGCGCCGATTGATGCGTGGAATTCAATACATCGCGCTCGTGGAATGCAATCGCGCATGATAGTTTGCCGCGCGCGTTCCCGTGCCGGTCCGGGCGGGAGGCGCTGCCTACGACGCTACAACTGCAAGGGATCAGAAACGCATGTTAAAAGAATTCCAGGACTTCGCGCTCAAAGGAAATGTCGTCGATCTTGCGATCGGCGTCATCATCGGCGGCGCGTTCGGGACGATCGTCAGCTCGCTCGTTGCCGACATGATCATGCCGCTGATCGGCGCTCTCGGCAGCGTCGATTTTTCGAACTACTTCCTGGCGCTCAACGCCGCCGTGACGGAGACGACGCTCGAAGCGGCCAAGAAGCAGGGCGCCGTACTGGCGTGGGGCAAGTTCGTCACTGCGGTGATCAATTTCACCATCATCGCTTTCGTGGCGCTGCTGCCGAAGTATGAAACAGCCAAGCCGCGCGTCTGCGCGTCACTGCATCACGTCGACATGGCGCGTTCCGATCCGCTTGCGGCGCCCTGGCCCGATTTAGTCATCGCCACGGGCAAACGAACGGCACCGGTGGCGCGCT
>JANLXP010000975.1:0-5241 GCA_031365165.1 Alphaproteobacteria bacterium | reverse complement strand
TTGCTCGCGAACGTGATCTTGCGCGAGTTGCAGCGCGAGCGGCGGATTTTGACGATTGCGGTTGAGATCGAAGACCGGCCAGGGATTCTGGCGAAGGTGGCGGCGCTTGTCGGCGACGCGGGCGCGAACATCATTGAAGTCGTGCACAACCGCATGATGACCGACCTGCCCGCCAAGGGCGCGGAGTTGCGGATCACGATGGAAACGCGCGACCCCGCGCACGCGGACGCGATTTGCGCCGCGGTGCGCGCGGCTGGGTATGTGGTGCGCGTGCAGGATACGAAGGCATATCAATAGGCGCCGGCTAGCGCTCGAATTTCACGCTGAGAACGATCGACGACATCGTCTTTTGCACGCCTTTGAGGCGGCCGATGGCGTCGAGGATGGTGTCGATTTTCGCCGTCGTTTCGGCGGCGACTTCGGCCATCATGTCGAACGTGCCCGAGATTGCTGCGAGCGAGCGGACTTCCGGCATCTTCTTGAGGTCAGCCGTGACGCTTGCGGCCATTTTTGGGTCGACGCTAATCATCACGTGGGCTGCGATTTGGCGTTCGGCGAAGTCTTCGCCGCTTCGGATCGTGTAGCCGGAAATGATGCTCGTGCGCTCAAGCCGCGCGATGCGTTCCTGCACCGTCGAGCGGGCGAGGTCGAGCTTGCGGGCGAGGGCCGAGACGCTTTCGCGCGCGTCGGCGCGGAGCAGGTTCAGGAGCTTGCGGTCGGTGTCGTCGAGCGTTGGCATTCCGGCAATATGACGGCTGAACCGTTAATTTGTCACTCACTTTAGCGACTTTCGACGGTTTGATTGCTGCAAATCGGCGGAAAGCAGGGGTAGGGTCGTCGCCTTCATTCGATTTCGAAAGGCATTCCCATGGCGACGAAGCTCATTCTTCTCGGTGGCGGCAAAATCGGCAGCGCCATTACGGCGATGCTGGGCGGCACCGGCGACTATCAGTTGACGGTCGCGGACCGCGATGCGGAGAGCCTGAAACGCCTGCCCACGAAGAACGCGCGCACGATGGTGCTGGACGTTGCCGATCCTGTGGCGGTCCGCGCGGCGATGAAGGGGCACGACATTGTCGTTTCGGCGATGCCCTATCACCTGACGCCGGTGATTGCGGGTGCGGCGAAGGATTCGGGCGCGCACTACTTCGATTTGACGGAAGACGTGGAGAGCACCCGCGTTGTGAAGAAGCTTGCGCAGGGGGCGGACACCGCCTTCGTGCCGCAATGCGGGTTGGCGCCGGGGTACATTTCCATCGTCGCGCACGACATGACGAAGAAGTTCGAGAGCCTGCGCGATGTGAACATGCGGGTCGGCGCGCTGCCGGTCTATCCGACGAACGCCTTGAAATACAATCTGACCTGGTCGACCGACGGGTTGATAAACGAGTACTGCAATCCGTGCGAGGCGATCGTCGACGGGCATCTGCGCGAAGTGCCGGCTCTGGAAGAGATGGAGCATTTCTCGCTCGATGGCGTGGACTACGAGGCGTTCAACACGTCGGGCGGGTTGGGCACGCTTGCCGAGACGCTGCACGGGCGGATCGAGAATTTGAACTATAAGACGGTGCGCTATCCCGGTCACCGCGATATCATCAAGACGCTGGTTCGGGATCTTCGCTTAGGTCAACGCCGCGATATCATGAAGGACGTGCTGGAGACGGCAATTCCGATCACGTATCAGGACGTCGTCCTGGTGTTCGTGACGGTGTCGGGCCAGCAGCACGGGCAGTTGACGCAAGAAAGCTATGCCAAGAAAGTCTATGCGCACGAAGTCGAAGGCAAGCTGATGAGCGCCATCCAAATCACGACCGCGGCAGGTATCTGCGCGATGGTCGATATGATGGTCGCAGGCAAGCTGCCGCAAAAGGGCTTCGTGCGGCAGGAGCAGGCGGAACTGAAGGCGTTTCTCGCGAACCGGTTCGGCCGCGTCTACGCATAACGGAGAACCCACGATGGTTGCGGATGTTCTGAAGGCACTTGGCATTTCGGCGGAAGACGTGTCGCGCGGCGATCTGATCGTCAAGAGCCCGATCGACGGGGCCGAACTCGGACGCGTGAAGAGCGACAGCCCGGATGGCGAGGTCGATCTCAAGGTTGGGTGGTCGGTCATTGCGTTCAACGCATGGCGCGAAGTGCCTGCACCCCGGCGCGGCGAACTTGTGCGGCTGTTCGGCGAGGAACTGCGCGCGAACAAGGATGCGCTCGGCCGGTTGGTGACGCTGGAGGCCGGCAAGATCCTGCAAGAGGGTCTGGGCGAAGTGCAGGAGATGATCGACATCTGCGATTTCGCGGTTGGTCTCTCGCGCCAGCTCTACGGTTTGACGATCGCGTCCGAGCGGCCCGGCCATCGCATGATGGAGACGTGGCATCCGCTGGGTCCTGTCGGCGTGATCAGCGCGTTCAACTTTCCCGTTGCGGTGTGGGCTTGGAACGCGGCGCTGGCGCTCGTGTGCGGCGACAGCGTGATCTGGAAGCCTTCGGAGAAGACGCCGCTGACCGCGATGGCGACGCAGAAGCTGTTCGAGCGTGCGGCGGCGAAGTTCGGCGATGCGCCGAAAGGCTTGTCGCAGGTGATCCAAGGCGGGCGTGTGATCGGCGAGCAACTTGCCGCGAACCCGCATGTGCCGCTCATTTCGGCCACCGGGTCGACGCGCATGGGCAAGTCATTGGCGCCCGTCGTTGCGGCGCGCCTCGGCCGGTCGCTGCTCGAACTTGGCGGCAACAACGCGATGATTGTGGCTCCGTCGGCGGACTTGAAGCTGGCTGAGCGCGCGATCACGTTTGCGGCGGTCGGTACGGCGGGACAGCGCTGTACGTCGCTGCGGCGGCTTTTCGTGCATGAATCGGTGCGCGAGAAGTTGGTGGCGCGGTTGAAGACCGTCTACGGCGCGATCAAGATCGGCAATCCGTTGGAAACGGGCACGCTCGTCGGTCCGTTGATCGACAAGGCGGCGTTCGATGGGATGCAGGATGCGCTCGCGCAGGCGAAGGCGCAGGGTGGCAAAGTGACGGGCGGCGCGCGCGCGCTCGATGCGCAGTATCCGAACGCTCACTACGTGCAGCCCGCGATCGTCGAAATGCCGACGCAGAGCGAGGTCATGCGGCACGAAACGTTCGCGCCGATCTTGTATGTGCTTCCTTACAGCAATTTCGACGAAGCTTTGCGCTTGCAAAACGGCGTCGCGCAGGGCCTCTCGTCGTGTATCTTCACGCGTGACATGCAGGAAGCTGAGCGCTTCGTCGCGGCGTCAGGCAGCGATTGCGGTATCGCGAACGTCAACATCGGGCCTTCAGGCGCCGAAATCGGTGGCGCGTTCGGCGGCGAGAAGGAAACCGGCGGCGGGCGCGAGTCCGGCTCCGATTCCTGGAAGGCTTACATGCGCCGTCAGACCGCGACCGTGAACTACTCGAACGCGCTACCGCTTGCGCAGGGGATCAAGTTCGACACGGAGTGAGGCGAACTAGCCGTCCGCCCACATGCGAAGCAGGTTCGCGTGACTGCGGGAGAGGATGTCGAATTCGCGGGACTTTTTTTCTTTTTCGAAGATGCCGCGTCGGGCGATGTCGAGGTCGTAGAGGATTTCGCGCTGGGCTGCGTCCTTGATGAAGCTTTGGCACCAGCCCACGGCGGCTAGGCGTTCGCCGCGTGTTACGGGCGTCACGCGGTGGAGCGTCGTCGACGGGTAGAGGATCAGCTGACCGGCTTTGAGTTTGAATGGTTGTTCGCCGGCGCTTGTTTCCATCACGAGTTCGCCGCCGTCGTAGGACTTCGGATCGCCGAGGAACAGCGTGAACGAAATGTCGCTGCGCAGATTGTACATCACCGGGTCGTCGACGTGGGTGCCGTACTCCATGCCGTCCTTGTAACGGCTGAAGAGTAGCGGCGTGATGTGGCGCGGGCGCGTGGCCATACGGAAGGTGCCGTTGCGCATGATCGCCTCGGTCACCGACTTGTTCAGCGGCTGATACTCAAGTTGCGTGCGGTCGATCTGCTGGTTGTTCTTGACGAGTTTTGCGTGCCAACCGGCCGTCGTCGTGCCATCGACGAAACGCAGCGCGTTCAGCTTGTCGACGATTTTGGCGACGTCGTTGTCGGTCAAGATGTCGGGGAGCGTCATGATCATGCGTCGAATCCCGTCGAAATGCAGACCTTGAGCGATAGAACGGGCGGGCGCGATTGCCAACGGACTTGACGTTGAACAGGGCGCCTCGCCGCGCGCGGGTTTGGGGAAAAGCCTAGCGTTTCAGGTAGGCTTTGACTTCCGGCCGGTCGCGCAGCCAGCCGGCCCAACGGTTCATAACTTTGGCCATGCGGGCGGGTTCGACGCCCAATTGGGCCATGGCGACGCCGCCGTTCACGCTCTCACGGTACTCGGCGATGAGGCCGTCCTTGAGCACGAAGCGGCTCATCCCGTCGATCACCACCTCTTTGCCTTTGAACGCCTCGATGGTGGACGTGAACTTGGACAGCGACCAAGCGTAGCCGATGTCGCCGTTCACGACGGGATCGAACATGCGCCAGTCGTAATTCGCAGCATCGCGGCGGAACAGGTTCGTGAGCATATCCTCGATCGAGGCGCGGCCGGTGTGAGGGCCGTAGATGTAGTCATGATAGACGCCGTCTTCCGTGAAGCACGCGGCAAACGCTTTGGCGTCGCCGCGGGAGGCGGCATCGCAGAAGCGGGCGAGCAGGTCTTTGAATCGGGTTTCGTTCATGATCAGGCTTTCGCTGTGACGATCCAGACGGCGGCGCCCAGTGTGATCGGTGCGGTCTTCGCGTAGGGCGCCAGCGCTTCAAGCAATGCTTTTGCCGCCTGCTCTTTCTGCGTAGGCGAGGCGTCGCTCAATGCGCGCGAGATCGGACCGAACTCCTGCAGATAGGTCACGGCGTCATCGAGCGAGGCGCCGATCTCGACCTTTGTGTCGAACGGCGTCAGCGTGATTGCATCGAAGCCGCCGTTTGCGAGGATACGGCGCACACGTGCCGGATCGGCGAACGCGAACGGGCCCGGGTCTTCCGGCCCCAACTGTTGTTGCGGTGGTACGTGCGGGCGCACGGCCATCATGGGGATACGCACCCACTCGTTCTCGCGCCAATCGCGCCAGCATACAAACGCGACGCGGCCGGTCGCCTTCAGCGCCTTGTGCATGTTGGCGAAGGCGGCGTCGGGGTCGGCGAAGAACATCACGCCGAAGCGGGAGAACAGAAGGTCGAATGCCTGCGGGTCGAATTTGTGT
>JANLXP010000971.1:0-6229 GCA_031365165.1 Alphaproteobacteria bacterium | reverse complement strand
CAGCCCGCCGCCGGAGGGTACCGGCGGCGGGATGGCATTTGAGGGCAATTAGCAAGGGTACGCAGGAAGGTGCTCCGGACCTGGAAAACTGACGCTCCAACATTTAGTAGCCCGACGCGAAGCACCTCCCATGAATGGAAGCGTGCACTAAAGGTTGAATCGCGCGCAAGAGTCTGCCCTGTGGGCTGAATCATTCTTCATGTGGACTGTGGTCGGACAGCGAATCCGATTTGGGGATCGCTTGCGGATAGATCGATACGCGACGTGTCAGAAAAGTAATTCGATGCGAGTCCTGCGAGTCTTTCACCTCGCACTCAACTCTCGTGGTGTGCCGTTACTGAGCGTATCGGACTCTTGTTGGTGAATCGGGGCCGCCTTGACACCATCGAAGCGTCAACAGCAAGTCTCGCGCTGCTGCTGAGGGTAAGCGCCGCATGGCGGTCATTCCGTTTCCCGAAATCGATCCGGTGCTCGTTCAGATCGGGCCGATCGCCATCCGTTGGTACGCGCTTTCCTATATCGCGGGGTTGCTCGGCGCGTGGTGGTTCATTCTGCGTTTGATTCGGACGCCGCGCCTGTGGGCCGGACCGCCGTTCAACGGTAAGCCGCAAGCGACGAGCGATCACATCGGCGATCTGTTCGTGTGGGCAGCCCTCGGCGTCATCATTGGCGGGCGGCTCGGCTACATCCTGTTTTATGGCTTGATCTACGAGTGGGACAAATTCTCCGCGGAGCCCTGGAAGATTTTCTACACGTGGGAGGGCGGGATGTCCTTCCACGGCGGGGCGATCGGCGTGGTGCTTGCGATCATTCTGTTCGCGCGGAACCGGAAGATCGACATGGTTGCCTTGGGCGACCTGGTGGCGGTTGCGGTACCGATCGGTCTCTTCTTCGGGCGGATCGCGAACTTCGTGAACGGCGAGCTGTGGGGAAAAGTCACCGACGTGCCGTGGGCGATGGTGTTTCCTGCTGCTGCAATTCGCGCGCCCGACGGGGTGACCATTCTCAGCAACCCGGCGCGCCATCCGAGCCAACTCTATGAGGCCGGACTCGAGGGCGTTTTGTTGTTCGTGATCCTGGCCGTGATGGTCTACCGCTTCGACGCGCTCAAGCGGCCGGGTCTCTGCATCGCCGTCATGTGGGCGGGGTACGGTTTGTTCCGTTGGATCGTCGAGGTGTTCTTTCGCGAGAACGCGCATCAATCGCTCTTCGGTGGCACAATCTCGATGGGGACGGTGTTGTCGCTGTTGATGTTCGCGTTTGCGGCGTTCTTCTTCTGGTACGCGCTCTACCGCAAGGGGCCCGCGCTGCAGACGCCATGAGCGATGTTGCGCAGCATCTGAAAGACCTCATCCGCGCCGACGGGCCGATTTCGGTTGCCGAGTTCATGCGCGTGGTTCTGACCGGGCGCGACGACAGCTATTACCGCCGCGCCGATCCGTTGGGGGCGCGGGGCGACTTCGTCACGGCACCAGAGATATCGCAGATCTTCGGCGAGCTCATTGGACTTTGGTGCGTCGATGTTTGGCAGAAGCTCCGCGAACCGAAGACGTTCACGCTGGTCGAGTTGGGGCCGGGGCGTGGGACGCTGATGAAGGATGCGCTTCGGGCGGCGCGTGTCGTGCCTGCGTTCTTGAATGCGGTTTCGGTCGCCATGGTTGAGGTCAGCGAAGCGCTGCGGCGGTTGCAGCAAGATGCGTTGCGCGAGGCCAGTGTGGCTGCGCACTGGCTCGACCGGTTTGAAGACTTGGATGTACGTGGGCCATTGATCGTCGTTGCGAACGAGTTCTTCGATGCGCTGCCAATCCGGCAATGGGTGCGTGGCGCTTCTGGTTGGAGCGAGCGCTGCGTGGGTCTTGCCGGCGATACGCTGACATTCGGGGCGAGTGGGACCATCGATGCGAGGTTCGTGGCCGAGGCCGTGCGCGGCGCGCCTGTTGGGTCCGTTGTGGAGACGTCGCCGGCGCGGACGGCGATCGCGCGAATGATCGGCGAGGCGATTGTGCGCAATGGCGGCGCAGTTCTTGCGATCGACTATGGGTTCGAGGGGCCAGCGGCTGGCGATACGTTGCAAGCGATGAAGGCGCACGCCTATGCCGATGTTCTTGCGGAGCCAGGTCACGCTGATGTGACATCGCATGTGGACTTTGCGGCGCTGAAGGACGCGTTCGTCGATGGCGGCGCGGTTACGTCGCCTTTGACAACGCAGGGCGCGTTTTTGCACCGGTTGGGTGGTGAGGTACGGGTTCAGACGTTGAAACGGTCGGCGTCGGTGGCGCAGGCCAGCGATCTTGATGCAGCGTACGCCAGGTTGACCCGAGCGGATGCTATGGGCAGCTTGTTCAAAGTGCTGTGCGCGCACGCGCCGGCCGCGATCCATCCTGTAGGCTTTTCCGACGCATGAAACCGCTTCAATCGCCAGTGTTGATCGATGAAAGCGTTGCGCACGGATTCTTCGGCCGGGAAGGCGGGGTGTCGGACGGTATCTACGCGTCGCTGAACTGCGGTTATGGGTCGGGTGACGACAGCGTCTCGGTTTGCGAGAACCGCACGCGCGTTGCGAAGGTGTTGGGCACCGATGAGGTGCAGCTGATCACGCTTTATCAAATCCACAGCGCCGACGCGTTGCATGTGACAGCGCCGTGGCCGCGGACGGTGCCGCCAAAGGCTGATGCGATGGCAACGACGTTGCGCGGTGTCGCGCTTGGCGTACTGGCCGCCGACTGTGCGCCGATCTTGCTTGCCGACCATCGCGCCGGCGTCATCGGTTGCGCGCATTCGGGATGGAAGGGCGCCATTGGCGGTGTCGGCGAATCGGTGGTTGCGCTGATGGAGCAGCTCGGTGCTTCGCGTTCGCGCATTCATGCGGCGGTGGGGCCGTGCATCTCGCAGCGCTCGTACGAAGTGGGGTCAGAGTTCGAGGCGCGGTTCGTCGAAGAAGATGCGGGGAATTCGCGTTACTTCGTGCCATCGTCGCGTGCGGGGCATTGGCAGTTCGATCTGCCGGGTTATGTAACGGCGCGTCTCAGAGCCACCGGTATTGGTGCCGTCGAGACGCTCAACATGTGCACGTACGAACACAATGACGGGTATTTCTCCTACAGGCGCACGACACATCGCGGCGAAACGGACTACGGCCGCAATGTTTCTGCCATCATGTTGAAGCCATGAAGCGTCTTGCCTCTCTTCTCGCGTTTGCGGCTCTTGCGGCGTGCTCGTCGGTGACAGAGCCGTTGGGCATGGAGGATCCGTTTGCGATCCCGCAGCCGTTCAAAGGCAAGGAGCGCAACGACGACATGATCGCGCAGGCGATCCGGGTTCCGGCGCTCGTTGTGAACGTCCCGGAGGGTCTTCCCGAAGATAGAGCTACGAGCTTGCGCGATCGGGTCGTCGAACTTGCGCAGGCGCAAGATCTTCCGGCGCTCAGCAGCGCGACGGTCCGTGCGTGGTCGCTATCGGGGCAAGCGGCAAAGATACGAACGGGCACAGCCACAGACACCGGCACGGCAAAAGGCAAAGGCAAAAGCACGAAGAAGAAAGGTAAGGAACCACCACTACCGCCAGCGGAACTCGGCGTGATCTTGTGGCGCGTCACCGACCCCGAAGGCGCCGAGCGTGCGAAGTTCTCGGTAAATTATGCGAGTGGCCAAGAGTCGTTGAGCGACACCGAGTTGCGCCTTGTCGCGCAACAGACAGTGACGGCGCTCGACGCTGCCCTGCTTCGCCCCGATACGCAGGTTTCAGCGACAATCGCACCGGCAGTCAGGCCAATTGCTTGGATCGGTGCGATCAAGGGTGCGCCCGGGGACGGCAATCAAGCGCTTGATCGGGCGCTCAACGGTATTCTTCCGCTCAAAGGCGTGTCCATCGAGCAGGTTCAGACGAAGGCGCAATGGCGCATCGAAGGCATCATCAAGGTCGTGGCCGGGCCCGCGGGCCAAGATGTCGTGACACTGACCTGGCATGTGCTCGATGCTAGCGGCAAGGAAGCCGGAAGCATCACCCAGGAGAATGCCGTTCCGCATGGGCGGCTCACGAAACCCTGGCGCGAGATCGCCGGGTTCGCTGCCGAAGCTGCGGCGGAAGGTATCGCACAGCTTATTCAACAGGTTACAGCTGCCACCCAGGGGTGAGATGCGTTGCCAGGGGGTAAGGGCGTTGCTACAAGCCGCGCGCGCACTCACGCTCGTTCGCTCAAGCCCCTGGATTCCGCGACATGAAGCTTCTTGCCGGCAACAGCAACCATCCGCTTGCGAACCAGATTAGCGAATACCTGAAAGTGCCGCTGACCAAGGCGATCGTGCGGCGGTTCGCCGACATGGAAGTCTTCGTCGAGATTCAGGAGAACGTGCGCGGGCAGGACATGTTCGTTCTGCAGTCGACGTCGTTTCCGGCGAACGACCATTTGATGGAACTTCTGATCTGCATCGATGCGCTGCGCCGGTCATCAGCAAAACGCATCACGGCGGTCGTGCCTTACTTCGGCTATGCGCGTCAGGACCGGAAGCCCGGACCGCGCACGCCGATTTCGGCGAAGCTGGTGGCGAACCTGATCACGATGGCGGGCGCGAGCCGGGTGCTGACGCTGGATCTCCACGCGGGACAGATTCAGGGCTTCTTCGATATTCCGACGGACAATCTCTACGCAGCGCCGATTTTCGAGCACGACATCAAGGAACGCTTCAACGGCGAAGACCTGATGGTCGTGTCGCCGGACGTCGGCGGCGTCGTGCGCGCGCGGCTGCTGGCGCGGCGGATCAATGCGGACCTCGCGATCGTCGATAAGCGGCGCGAACGGGCAGGTACGTCCGAGGTCATGAACATCATCGGTGACGTGTCGGGCCGAACCTGCATCTTGATCGATGACATCGTCGATTCCGCTGGCACGCTCTGCAACGCCGCCGAGGCGTTGATGAACAAGGGGGCGAAGGCGACCTATGCCTATGCCACGCACGGCGTCTTGTCGGGTGGGGCGGTCGCCAGGGTTAAGGGGTCGGCCCTCAAGGGGCTGGTTATTACGGACTCGATCGCACCGACCGACGCCATTCGAGCCTGCCCCAACATTAAGGTGCTGCCGACGGCCGAGCTTTTGGGCGAGGCGATCCAGAGAATTGCCGAGGAACGCTCGGTTTCGAGCCTGTTCGACTGAGGCATTTCGGCGGTTTGCCTTCCGCCCGGCCATCGGCTACACCCCGCGCCTTCTTCCGATCAGCGGAATGAACAAGATAAGGGGCAGTTCCGCCCCTGAAAGGGTTCAGGAGCCATGACAGACTTAGCTACGATTCCAGCAAAAGCACGCACCGGCAACGGTACCGGCGATGCGCGCGCAGTGCGCCGCAGCGGCGATATTCCGGGCGTCATTTACGGTGCAGGCATGGAGTCGCGGGCGATCACGCTTTCGGTGCGCGACTTCGCCAAGTACTTTCAGACCGGCCGTTTTACCTCGACGCTTTTCACGCTCGATATCGAGGGCGAGAAGATGCGGGTGATCCCGCGCGAGGTTCAGGTCGATCCGGTGTCGGAACGTCCGATCCACGCAGACTTCCAGCGCCTGGTTGCCGGCGCACGCATCCGTCTCTTCATTCCGGTGCACTTCAACAATCACGGTGACTCGCCGGGCTTGAAGCGCGGCGGCGTTCTCAACATCGTGCGTCACGAGATCGAATTCTCCTGCCCGTCCGAGCGCATTCCGCAATTCATCGAAGCGGACCTCAAGGGCATGGATATCGGCGACAGCTTGCACATCTCGCACATCAAGGTGCCCGAAGGTTTGATCCCGGTGATCCGCAACCGCGACTTTACGGTCGCGACTGTTGCAGCACCGTCGGCATTCGCCGAAGTGGAAACCAAGGCGGCGACGACTGCGGAAGGCGACGCGGCTGCTGGTGCTGCTCCGGCCGCTGGTGCGGCTCCGGCTGCGGGTGCTGCGGCGCCGGCTGCGGGTGGCAAGGCTGCGGCTCCGGCGGCAGGCGGCAAGGCTGCGGCTCCGGCTGCGGGTGCGAAGGCGGCACCGAAGGCTCCTGCCGCGAAGAAGTAAGCGCGATCGCTCAATTGCATTGCGGCGGCCGCCAAATCGAATTGGCGGCCGTTTGCACATGACGGCTTCAGGTGATGTTGCTCATCGTCGGTCTCGGCAATCCGGGCGAGACCTATCAGAACCACCGCCACAATATCGGATTCATGGCGGCGGACGCGATTGCTGAGGCGCATGGCTTTGCGGCTCAGCGCG
>JANLXP010000934.1:0-3392 GCA_031365165.1 Alphaproteobacteria bacterium | reverse complement strand
CGTGTTCGCGACGCGATCGTCCAGTCGATCGGCGAGCAGGCCTATTTGGGTGCGTTCTCGGTCGCCAGCCTTGCCGGGATCGTGTGGCTCATCATGAGCTACAATCAGGCTTCGGTCGAAGGCAGCGATCTGTTGTGGGATCTGGGACCCGGGGTCCGGCATCTCGGTATCATCGTCATCGCGATCGCATTCTTCTTGGGTGTCTCTGGGTTGCTGACACCGAACCCGACGAGCGTCGGCATGGAAAGTGCGGCGACCAAGGACGTCACAGGCATTCTGCGCATCACCCGCCATCCGTTCTTGTGGGGCGTGGCGCTATGGGCTGCGTTCCATCTGGCCGCCAACGGCGATGCCGCTTCCGTCATCCTCTTCGGCACGTTCTTGGTGCTTGCGGTCGCGGGTACGTTTTCGATCGACGCCAAGCGGGCGCGCAAAATGGCAGACGGTTGGATCGGGTTCGCCGGACGGACGTCCAACTTTCCGTTCGTGGCGATATTGGCCGGTCGTAACTCGTTGAAATTGGGTGAGCTTTTGACTTACCGGCAGGTGGCCGCGCTCGGCGTGTTCCTGGTCCTGCTTTTCGCCCATGCTTGGCTGTTCTCGGCATCGCCGTTTCCGAGTGGCTGGGTGCCGTTTTAGCAGCCGGCTAACGGCCGTTAACCGTCTGGTTGCCTCTTGGGTTCTAGAGTTGCTGGTTCGAAGGGGTAGATGCGCCAATGACCGCCACAGCGAAAGCCGTCGATTATGATCACCTGCGCAATCAGGCTGCGGGCAATCTCGACGTTATGCGCGAGGTGTTGGGCCTGTTCGTGACGCATTGTGAGCAGGTTTTGGCTGAGCTTGAGAATGCCGCGGATGCAAAGGCTTGGAAGCAATGGACCCACACGCTGAAGGGCTCAGCCCGCGGGATCGGCGCCTTTGCTGTGGCGGAAGCGGCAGCTGAGGCTGAGCGGCATTCGATGGATAAGAGCAAGCTTGCGCCGATCCGGGCGGCTTTCGCCGAGGCGCAGGCATTCATCGGTAAGCATCCGTTGTGACGCCTGTCACGTCAGGAAGTGACATGCTTTGCATCGCGCGGGGCGCACTGCAGATAAACTCGTGGGCGGGCTGAGGGTTTAAGAGGCAAATGGCATTCAAGGTGAAGTTCTGGGGGACTAGGGGAACCGTCGCGTGCCCCGGGCCCAATCATCTTGCCTTTGGGGGCAACACGAGTTGCGTCGAAGTCGCCATGGGCGGCCGGCGCGTCATCTTCGACTTGGGCACCGGTGTGCGCAATCTCGGCAAGTGGTTCATGCGCAAGCAACAGCGCGAAGCGACCGTGCTGATGTCGCATACGCATTGGGACCACATCCAGGGCTTTCCGTTTTTCCAGCCAGCGTTCGCCGAGGGCTATCGCTTCAAGATCATGGCCGGGCATTTGAGCGCGGGGCTGCCGATCCAGAACGTGCTTGCCGGCCAGATGACGCATCCGTTCTTTCCGGTGCCGATCGACATCATGAAAGCGAAAATCGAGTTTCAAGATTTTCGTGCGGGCGATACGTTTGCGCTCGACGGCGACGTCAAGGTGCGTACGGCGCCTTTGAACCATCCGGACGGCGCGACCGGGTATCGCCTCGACTATCAGGGACGCTCGCTCTGCTACATCACAGATACCGAGCATACGCCGGGTAAGCCCGATCAGAATATTTTGGGTCTCGTCGAAGGTGCGGATCTGATGATCTACGACTGCACCTATACGGACCATGAGTTCCCATCGCGGCGCGGCTGGGGACATTCGACGTGGCAGGAAGGCATGCGCCTTGCGCGCGCTGCGAAAGTAAAGCGGCTGGCGA
Organism: Alphaproteobacteria bacterium; assembly: GCA_031365165.1. Classification (GTDB taxonomy): domain Bacteria; phylum Pseudomonadota; class Alphaproteobacteria; order Micropepsales; family Micropepsaceae; genus SZUA-430. The sequence continues at coordinate 1,560 of JANLXP010000934.1, read as the reverse complement.
TCTTCCATCACGACCCGGACCATGAGGATCACTTCATGGAAGAGGTCGAGGCGACGGCTTTGGCGGCGTGGCCGGGCTGCTTCGTGGCGCGCGACAACATGCGGATCAATTTGATCTAGATCGCCGGCAGCGCGACTTCCAAGATTTCGCAGGCGCGTTCAGCTGTGAGTGTGTAGTGCGTGTTGGTCGGGACGACGCACGCGTCTCCCGCCTCCAAGTTGTGTGAGCCAAGGCGATCGCTTTGTAGACGTGCGGCGCCGTTCGCAATCGCGAGGAACAAGAACTCGCCGCTGTGCGTTTGTTCGGCGGTTCCTGCGAGGCGCAACGTGCGCACGCCGGCCAGGCCGTTGGTCGCGGCCTTAATGCCCGTATGTTGAAATTTGAAACCGTCGCCCTGGTGCCATGGCGCCTGCGCCGCGATGTGGCGCACGAAGCGTTGGCCGTCGAAGTTTCGATCTGGGTTCAGCGTTGCCGTTGGCAGTTCGAGCGCGTGGTCGCGACAGGTCTCGTGTTCGGCGGGACAGCCGATCTCGATGACCTCAAGGCCGGCTGAGGATTCGAGGACGCGGTGGCGGATGCCGGGCGGTTGAAGGACACAGTCGCCTTCGTGCATGACGAACGGCGGACCTTGATCTTGATAGACGACGCGGACCCAACCCTTGCGCACGAAGATCATCTGAAAGCGGACGCGGTGGTGGTGGACGTAGTCGGCGACCGGGCCGCCATCAGGGATGCGGATGTGCGATGCAATATAGCGCCCGCCCAGGCGGCTTGGGATGAGGTCGCGGTACTGCATGCCCGCACGGCCCATCGTCCACGGGGTGGACGCAGCGCGCGTGAGGACGAACTCTTGCTTGGCGCTTGGAATGACGGGGTGACCGAGACCCGTGAACGGCTCGGTGCGCACGCCTGCCGGTGTTGCTTCGAGGCGTAGCATTTCGTTGCCGTTCGAGACGACCGCGATGCGCGGTGCGTCGGCGGGCATGATCATGTCGAGGCGATAGCCGCGCCGCTCGTAGTCCGCGATCGCGCTATCGAGGTCGGCCATCAGAAGCGCGGGCTCCACCGCTCGACCATACCTCTTTCGGTCGCCATCTTGTGTGTGAGCGTTTGATCCTCATGCGTCAGGCGCCAGGAAATGAGCTTCTGCGCGTAAGCGAGCGCGACTTTCGCGTAGTCGCTCGCGGTTGCCAGGTTTGTGAACTCGTGCGGGTCGCGCCGCAAATCGAACAACAGCGGTGCCATGTTCGCAAAGTGGACGTATTTGAAGCGCTCGTCGCGGATCACGGTCAGGTTGCACTGATGCAGGGTGAGGCCCAACGCTTGCTCGGCGCCATCGAAGCTCGCGTTGCGGAAGTCGTATTCCCAATGCGCTTCCTTGCGCCAGTTGGGAACAGCCGATCGTTCGATCAACGGCAGCAGTGAACGGCCGTCGCATTGCGCTGGGACTTCAGCGCCGACGGCGTCGAGTAACGTCGGCATGATGTCGACGTGTTCGGTGAACGCGTGCACGGACTGGCCACGCGTTCGATCGGCCGTCGCGCGCGGGTCGCGGACGAT
>JANLXP010000930.1:0-1061 GCA_031365165.1 Alphaproteobacteria bacterium | reverse complement strand
ATTATTCTAGCTCGGATTGCTGTCGCGGATAGAACGCATGAGAGCGTCGACTTCCGCCGCGAATGCGGGACTTTCGGCGACCATCTTTTCGATGAGTTTGTCGCCGTGCAGAATCGTCGAGTGATCTCGCGGTCCGAACCGGCGCGCGATCTGCGGGTACGACTGGTCGGTTAGCTTGCGCGCGATGTAAAATGCCACCTGGCGCGGCCGAACCACGTCGCGTTTGCGGCTCCTCGACTCAAGGTCGCCCTGACTCAGGCCATATTTTTCGGCGACGTGCCGCTTCACCATATCGACAGTGGTGCGTTTCGCCGGTGCCACATCCGTTGCGGCTAAACCGTCGAACAAGGGCTGCGGATCGCGCGGTTGCGGGGCAGGCCGGTCGAGCACGAAATCCACGCGCCGCTCGATTCGTGAAAACTGCGCAATCAGCGCGCTAATGCGGTCGCCGAACTTCGCTTGAACGTTGGCGTGATGGAACGGCGTCGCGCAGTGCAACACGACGCGGTCCTGATCAGCGGATTTCAAGCTGATCGGCGCGATCCACATTCTGTAACGGTGTTCGCCTAGCTCTGCGTGCAGAACGGCGAGCACGCGCGGCCAAAAGTCGGCCAGGCTGTTTTGGGCAATAGCGGGTTGTGAGATGTGCATGTTGATGCTCCCTCGTTTTTTTGTGTCGTTGCAACGCGTAGAAACAAGAGTCTCTCGTACGCGCACGATGCCGTGCGCGGTAATCAAACTCCTTTAAGGGTGAAGTGGGCTTCGGGCCCGAGAACTAAGACGTCGACGCTCGCACGCTTCTCTGCGAAATGTGACTGCGAGCGTGCGTGTTCTCTATCATCGTTCTTGCGTCCGTCTCGTCCGGGGGGTGACCCGGTATCTCTGGGGGCGATCCTGCGCGAAGAACACCGTGCAGGCGGGGCGTCACCGAAGTGTCGCGAAAACTTCGCGCATGCGGAACGCCAAGTCAACGTGAGAAATCGCACAGCGAACGTTGGAAAGAAACTCTGCACACTGAGCGTGGCGGAAATTCGAACCGGCGTGTTGACCGTGCCCGCGAG
>JANLXP010000924.1:0-5378 GCA_031365165.1 Alphaproteobacteria bacterium | reverse complement strand
CCGCCAACGAGCGAAAGCGGCACGACCGGCACTTGCGCGTCCGGCCACGCCAAAATCAGCGGCGACCAAACGCCATGATCGCGCCCGCGTGTGGGATCGATGGCGACATTCGCAGGTTTCAATAGTTGCACCGCGCGTTCTGCCACATCGCGCGCCACCGGTGCCGGATACCGCAAATCATAGAGCGGCTGCGGAAACCCATAGAAGTCGTGGATCGTCTCGACCCCAAGCCCCACCGTCGGCCGCGCCGCCTCCCAATGCGCCGAGACGACAAGGATCGCCTTGGGCGTGGGAACGCGCGCCGCCAACGACCGCAAAAAGTCGCTCGCCGGCGTCTTCGTCATCACCAACGACGGCGCGCCATGCGAGAGAAACAGAGTGGGCAAGCGCATGAGAGTGATCCTTCCCGACTAAAGTGATCGTCATGGCCGGGTTGATCCGGCCATGACGTCTACGAAGTTATCGTGCCGGGGCGAAGAACGGCTCCGCGGGCAAGAACGGCAGGCGGAGCGTCAACGCCCCCGGGCCGATCAGTGCCGAGGTCAGTGATGCCGCGGCCCAGAACACCGGATACTCCCAGCCGCCGCCAGTCGCATTGAACACCCAGCCATTCGGCGCGTGTTGCAACGCGGCCCCGAGCAGAATGGGAATCATCAACACCGCCGCGCTACGGGCATAGACGCCGGTAATGAGCGCGAGCCCACCTGCAATCTCGCCGAACATCACGAGATAAGCGAAGATCGCGGGATACCCGATGGACTCGAAATAGCCCACGGTGCCGGCGACGCCGAATGTGAGCACCTTCAAAACGAGCCCGTGCGCCAAAGCCGCGACGCCGAGCGAGATGCGCAGTAACGCTGCGCCGTAGTCTGCCTGCGTAGTCATGTCAGTCTCCTGTTGTGAATGATCTAGAGCGCCATATCGAAGAGCAAGACTTCCGCGTCGTTCGCGCCGTCGAGCGTGAGCGTGCCTGCAGCTTGGATCGCCGCGCCGTCGCCGGCGGTGAGCGCCGTACCGTTCAGCCGCACACTGCCGCGTGCGACATGCACCCACGCACCGCGGCCCGCGTTGAGCTCGTGCGTGACAGCGCGGCCCGCCTGAAGCAGCGTCGCGTAAAAGTCGACGTCGCGATGGATCGTAACCGAGCCGTCGCGCCCATCGCGCGAGCCGACCAGACGAAGCTTGCCGGTCTTCTCTTGCGCGCCGAACGTCTTCTGCTCGTAGCTCGGCGTAAGTCCGCCTCGCTCCGGAATGATCCAGATTTGCAGAAAGTGCACTGGATCGGTCTTCGACGCGTTGAACTCGCTGTGGCGAATTCCGGTACCGGCTGACATGCGCTGTACATCGCCCGGTCGGATCACCGAGCCCGTGCCGATGCTGTCTTTGTGCTCCAGCCCGCCATCGAGGACGTAAGAGATGATCTCCATGTCCGCATGGCCGTGCGGTGAAAACCCGCCGCCCGGCGCCACGCGGTCGTCGTTGATCACGCGCAACGGTCCAAAGCCCATATGCGCGTCGTCGCGGTACTGCCCGAACGAAAAGGTGTGATGGCTGTCGAGCCAACCGAAATTGGCCCGGCCACGGTCTTCCGATTTTCTGAGTGCGAGTGTCATAGCGACCTCTCCTTGCATTGCGTTGTTGGACGTAGATTTGGGCCAAAATCGCGAAGTTACAATCAGCTATCCGATTGACTTATTGTATCGATTAATTTGACAATGGCGGATGGACCGCTTTCGCAGCCTCGAAGTCTTTGCAGCCACCGCCGAACGGCTGAGCTTTGCCGCGGCCGCCCGCGACCTAAAGCTCACCCGGGCCATGGTGTCGAAGCACATCGGCGATCTGGAAGCGCGCCTGGGCGTCCGCCTCTTCCACCGCACCACGCGCCGCGCCAGCCTGACGGAGGCGGGCCGCGCCCTTGCCGAGCGCGCCAGCGACGTCATCGACGCGGTGAACGAAACCGAAGACGCCGTGCGCGATCTCCAAACGGTGTTGAAGGGCCGCTTGCGCGTTAACGCGCCGGTCTCCTTCGGCTCGCAGCAACTGGCGCCTTTGATTGCGCGGTTCCTCGGCGAAAACCCCGGCGTCGAGATCGACCTCACGCTGAACGATCGCGCCGTCGACCTGGTGGAGGAGGGCTACGACATCGTGATCCGCATCGGCGTGCCGGCCGACTCAAGCCTGATCGCAAGGCGCCTGGCGCCAGCGCAGCTGATGATCGTGGGCTCGCCCGAGTACCTCAAGCGCAACGGCATGCCGAAGGCGCCGGCCGACCTGAAGCGCCACAACTGCTTGGGCTACGCCTATTGGTCGCTGCGCGACGAGTGGCACGTGACCACGCCACGCGGAAAGTTAGAGCGCGTGAAGGTCACGGGCTCGCTCGTCGCCAACAACGGCGATGCATTGCGCGTGGCTGCTCTCGAAGGCGTGGGCTTGATCCAACAGCCGACGTTCAGCATCTGCGACGACCTTCGCGCCGGCCGGCTTGTGCAAGTCCTGCCCGACCACACGATCCGCGAACTGACGGTGCATGCGCTCTACGCGCCGGGCGCCGCGCCGAACGCGAAGATCCGCACGTTGATCGACATGTTGGCCCGAGCCTGGGGCAACGAGCCGCCCTGGGAGCGCGGTGCCAAGCTCACGAACCGGTCGCGGGGACCACGTGGCTAGGGTCGTCGTCGCAGCCGACTATCCCGTGCCCGCACATGTATTGTGGCAAAGCGCCGTCAGCTACGCCGCACTCCAGCGCATGATGAGCGGCCCGCTCACGCGCGTCACGTGTCCGCCGGGTGAGGAACACGAAGGCCACGATCTCACGCTCGTCTTCCGCTTGTTCGGGCGGGTCCCGGTCGGTCGATGGCAGGTGAAGATCGTTCGGCGGGACGATGCCCGTCATCGCCTGGCGTCCGAGGAGCGCGGTCTCTTCGTCCGCAGTTGGCGCCACGAAATCGCAATCGACGCGCTGGACGCGGCGAGCGCCCGCCTCACCGACACGATCGACATCGATGCCGGTGCCTTGACGCCGTTGATCGTGCGTTTCGCGCAAGCCGACTACGCCCGCCGTCACCGGCTGCGCTTGGCGTCCATCAAAGGTAACTAGAACCGGCGGAGCAGCCGGTCGATATACTCAAGCTCGTTGAGCGGCCGCCCGCGTTCGGCGGCACGGCGCTGCAGCTCTTCCAGAATCTCGCGCGCCTTTTGAATGTCGAGCTTATCCGGCACCTTCACCGAGCCGCCGAACGACGGCCCGTACGACGCCTGCGGCCGACCGAACGGGTCTTCATTCTCACCTTGGCCGATGCCTTGGCCCGGCCCGACAGCGCCTTGCGCCTGCATCTGCTGCAGAAGTTGCTTCGCAACCGCCTCGCCGCCCTTGCGCAACTCGTCGATCGCCTTCTGCTGATTTTCGCCGGCACTGCCGAGCTCGCCATTGGCAAGCTTGTCGGCCGCATCGTCCATCGCGTCTTGCGCGCGGCGCAGCGCCTGCGTCATCTCGCCCGGCGCACCCTTCTTCATCATAGCGTTGAGTTCGTTGCTGAGCTTTTCCTGCTCGCTCTTCAGCCCCGACGGCTTCTTCACGCCGGACTCGAGTGCCTGCTGTTGCTCGCGGAACGTCTTGTCCATGAGCGCGCGCTGCCGCCCGATCATCTGCCCAAGCTTCTCAAGCGATTCCGTCGCCGACTTCTGCTCGCCCGTCATCTGACCGCCGCCGGCCATCTGCATATTCTCGAGCATGTTCTGCAGCTGCGACAGCAGCTGTTGCGCTGCCGCACGCGAACCCTGCTTCGCCAAATTCTGAATCTGATCGAGCATCGACTGCAGATCCTGCGCCCGCACGATTTGCCCGCCCATGCCTTGCGTCATCGGGCTCTGGCCCTTGGCATTTTCGGCCATGGCTTTGAGCGTGCGCTCCATCGCCGCGCGCAAGCGGGCCATCAAGGCCTCGATCTCGGCCTCCGGCGCGCCCCGTGCCAACGCGTCCATCAGCTTCTGCTGCACGGAGCGCAATTCTTCCTGAGCGAGCGGCGCGTCGCCTTCTTCGACCTTCAGCGCCATGTCCCACAGAAGCTGCTGAACGGGCGCCAACTCGGCGCTGTTCTGCGCGCGCGACACCATGTAGTAGGCGGTGCGCAATCCCAGATAAATCCGCTGATCCGGCGTGAACCGCTCCGGCGCGATCGAAAGCGCGTCAAGCCCTTTGGCAACATAAGGTGCGGTCGACGGATCGCGTGCCAGGCTCCGGCGTTGCTCGATCAAGGCGCGCGCCAGCAACTCGTTGAACCGCCGTTCCGGCAGAATGATCTTCACCGGCTTCGACCGCGACGTATGACCGGCCTCATCGCGCGCGACCAGCGTGACGGTCACCGGCAATCCGGCCCACACATGCGCCGTCAGGTCTTTGAAGATCGTCGCATCGCCTTCGCGCGCGGGCGACGGCGGCAGCGGCAATTCGAACGCCAGCGGCTTCGGGCCTTTGCGATCGGACGGCGACGACTGATGGTCGAGCGCGATCTCCGCCGATGCCGCCGAGACGCCGTAATCGTCTTTGATCACATAGTTGAACTTCAGCGACTGCGCGTTCGTGATCTGCAACGGCGTCTTGAATTCGATCTTCGGCGGCGTGTCTGTCTTCACCGACAGACGCCAGATCGCCGTCTGCGACGCGTTGACGGAAAGGCGCACCGTCATGTCCTGCTCAAGCGAAAGCTTCGCATCGCGCGCATCGCCACCCGCGGGCATGAACTCCGGCCGCGTCTGCGGCGGCATCGACGTGCCCAGCGAACCTACACGCAACACCGCCGACGCATCACCATGCGTGCGCACGGTCAAGACCGACCCCTTCGGGATCGTGACCGCAACGCCGTCCGACTGTGTGTTCGCCGTCAAATGCTGTGGCGCCTCGCCGGTGTAAGGCGGCGGCGTGACCCAGGCCTCAAACGTTGAAGGTCCGTTCCCTTGCGCCCATCCGGGCGACAGGGCAGCCGCCAACCGCGACGGCACCTCAGACCAATTGGCAACGGCCAGCGCCAAGATCACGAGCGAAATCAAAATGCGCAGCGCCTGAGGATCGCGCGCCGCCAGCGACAGCCGCGGCCAGGCGACCTTCAGCCGATTGATGTGATGAAAGACCCACTGCCGGTGCGCGTGCCAAAGCCGCTTCGTGTCGTCGTCGTTGCCGGTCGCGGGCTTGTCTTCCAGCGCGCTCAGCGGCCGATGCTCAAGCCCGCTCGATTGTTCCAAGTGACGAACGGCTTGCGAGCGCGACGGATGTTCGGCGGCAGCAACCCGTTCGCCGAGTTCTTCAGTCAGCGCGGCGGCGGCCCCGGCATGGGCGGAATGCCCGGCGGAATGCCCGGCGGAATGCCGGGTGGAATGCCTGG
>JANLXP010000841.1:0-4080 GCA_031365165.1 Alphaproteobacteria bacterium | reverse complement strand
CCGCCAAGATTTCCTCGCCCACCATGACTGGATCCGCACCGGCCTCATGTTCGAACCGCGCGGTCACGACATGATGAGCGGCGGCTTCCTCTATCCGCCAACGACCTCCGAAGCCGATGTCGGGATACTCTTCATCGAAACGAGCGGCTGCTTGCCGATGTGTGGCCACGGCACGATCGGCATCGTCACATTCGGAATTGAGAACGGGCTGATCAACCCACGGCAACCGGGCCGCTTTATCGCCGAGGTCCCCGCAGGAAAAATCGAAATCGATTACGTGCAGGAAGGCGCGCGCGTCACGTCGGTCAAAATCCGCAACGTTCCAAGCTACCTCGCCGCCGAAAACATCCAGGTCGACGTACCGACGCTTGGGCCGCTCACCATCGACGTCGCCTACGGCGGCAACTACTACGCCATCGTCGAACCGCAAGGTGCGTACAAGGGCGTCGACGCCCTCGGCGCCGCGCGCATCCTCGAACTGTCGCCGATCGTGCGCCGTCTCGTGCGCGAAAAAATCGAACCCATCCATCCGCTAAACCCGACGATCAAAGGCGTCAGCCATGTACTCTGGGCCGACGCGCCGAAATCGACAGGTGCCGACGGACGCAATGCGGTGTTCTACGGCGAGCGCGCGATCGACCGAAGCCCCTGCGGAACGGGAACCTCCGCCCGCCTCGCCCATCTGCACGCGAAGGGCAAACTCAAGGTCGGCGACACGTTCGTTCACGAAAGTTACATCTTGAGCCGCTTCACCGGCCGCATTGAAGCCGAAACGAAGCTCGGTCCCTACGCCGCGATCATCCCCTCGATCGAAGGCTCGGCGATTGCAACAGGTCGCAACGAAATCTGGATCGACGACGAAGACAAGTTCGCGCATGGATTCCAGGTAGTCTGATGTGCGCAGTCCCCCGCCGCCAAGGCTCCGGGGGACACACCTACGCCTAAACGCCTTCGTGCGTCTTACGCCCAAGTGGCGTAAGCCACCCGAAGCCGAAGGCGTAGGGTGGTGGAGCTAAGCGGGATCGAACCGCTGACCTCTTGAATGCCATTCAAGCGCTCTCCCAGCTGAGCTATAGCCCCTTGAACCAGCGGTGCGCCGCTTTGGGCGGCGGCGCAACTCAATATAGAACGACGGAAAGCACGCGGCAAACGCCAGCGTTATTCCTTTTCGATCTCGTCCTTGTCGATGATGTCGGCCACGCCGTCGTCTTCGTCGACGCTTTCGATCAGCGTATCATCGTCCTCATCATCGTCATCGTCGTCCTCGGCGATTTCCTCGAGGTCGACTTCGTCGCCGACGACTTCCGGCTTGTCCTCATCTTTGTCCGCGGCTTCCTCGTCCTCGACGAGATCGGGATCCGGCACAGTCTCGTCGTCGAGCGCGACTTCTTTGATTTCCTCGGCGCCTTCTTCCTCGTCCTCGGACTCCGCGGTTTCTTCTTTTTCTTCCGCGTCATCGTCATCGTCATCGCGATCCTTGCGGACGACGGCGGCTTTCACGACGCTTTGTTCTTCATCGCGCGCAGCGCCCGCACGCTGCCGGCGCATCTTCACGAGTGCCTCCGGCGCGAACGAAAAGCTGCACTTCGGGCAAACGATGGGACGTTTGCTCAAATCGTAGAACTTCGCCGCGCAGCTGGGACAAATGCGCTTGAGACCGATATCCGGAGCAGCCACCGGGTGATTTCCTAGACGTTTAAGGGGAAATTGGGGGCGTCCCATTGCCACGAAGCGGGCCGCCTGTCAAAGAGAAGTTGCGTCGCAAAACCGCTCAATCACTCGTTCCAAGAGCCCCGCCAAGCCTTTGACCGCAGAAGCCCAACCGGCCCCGCTCACCGCCCGTGCCTCAGGGCCGCTGAAAGGCCGCATCCTTGTGCCCGGCGACAAGTCGATCTCCCACCGCGCACTGATCCTGGGCGCGTTGAGCGTCGGTGAAACGGTGATTGAGGGCCTCCTCGAAGGAGAGGACGTGCTCAATACGGGCGCCGTCCTGCGCGCATTCGGAGCCGACATCACGAAAAAGGGCGACCGTTGGCACGTCCACGGTTTCGGCGTCGGTGGCTTCGCTGAGCCCTCGGCGGTGCTCGACCACGGCAATTCCGGCACCGGCGTGCGCCTCATGATGGGTGCCGTTGCGACCAGTCCGATTACTGCGACATTCACCGGCGACGCGTCGCTGCGCCGCAGGCCAATGAAGCGAGTCCTCGACCCGCTTGCCCTTTTCGGTACCGAGGCGATTTCACGCGAAGGCGGTCGCCTGCCGGTGACATTGAAGGGCGCGCGCAACCCGATACCGGTCACCTACCGCCTGCCCGTCGCCTCCGCCCAAGTGAAGTCGGCGGTGCTGCTTGCAGGCTTGAACGCACCCGGCGAAACCACCGTCATCGAAGCCGAAGCGACGCGCGATCACACCGAACGTATGCTGACCCACTTCGGCGCCACGATCCGCCGCACGCAAACCGCGGACGGCACGGCAATCACCGTCGTCGGCCAACCTGAATTGAAGGCGGCACCGGTACGTGTGCCAGCCGATCCCTCGTCGGCAGCTTTCCCGCTCGTCGCGGCTTTGCTGGTTCCGGACTCCGAACTGCGCATCGACGGCGTGATGCTGAACCCGACACGCACAGGCCTCTTCACTGTCTTGAAGCGCATGGGCGCGAACATCACGATAGAAAACGAACGCATCGAGAGCGGCGAAACGATCGGCGACCTCATCGTGAAAGCGAGTGCGCTCAAAGGCATCGACATAGAACCCGAAATCGCGCCCTCGATGATCGACGAGTACCCGATCTTGGCCGTCGCAGCCGCGTTCGCGTCCGGACGCACCCGCATGACGGGCCTCGCCGAACTGCGCGTCAAAGAAAGCGACCGCCTCGCCGCGATCGCGAACGGCCTCAAAGCCTGTGGCGTGAAGGTGGAACTCGGCGACGACTGGCTCGCCGTCGAAGGCGGCACGATGCCGGGCAACGCGCGCGTGGAAACCCACATGGATCACCGCATCGCGATGTCGTTCCTGATCGCAGGCCTCGCCGCCAAAGCACCGATCACCGTCGACGACACCAGCTTCGTCGCGACAAGCTTTCCCGTCTTCGTGCCGATGATGGAAAAGCTCGGCGCCACGTTCCGCAGGCCCAACGTATGACCGCCCTTCCCGTCATCGCCATCGACGGTCCCGCAGCCTCCGGCAAAGGAACGCTCGCGCGCCGCATCGCGCAGGCGCTGGGCTTTGCGCATCTCGACACCGGGCGCCTTTACCGCGCAGTGGGTCTCTCCGTCTTGAAGCGCGGCGAAGACCCCGCCGACCCCGCGGCCGCGCAACGCGCCGTCGAAGCGCTCGACCTCTCGCTTCTGGAAGATCCGGCGCTGCGCTCCGACAAGACCGGCGGCGCTGCCTCAAAGGTCGCGGCGATCCAAGCCGTCCGCGATGCGCTGCTCGACTTCCAACGCAACTTCGCGGCCCACCCGCCCGGCGCCAAAGGCGCAGTCCTCGACGGTCGCGATATCGGAACCGTCATCTGCCCAGATGCCACTGTTAAGCTCTTCGTAACCGCGAGCCCCGAAACCCGCGCCAAACGCCGCTTTTTGGAACTGAAGACTGAAGGGTCCACCCGCACCGAAGATCAGGTCCTGGCGGACATCCAAACCCGCGATGCCCGGGACTCGGGACGCACCGTCGCACCCCTACGCCAAGCAAGCGACGCTTACTTGCTGGATACCACCCATTTGGATATAGAAACGGCCGTCGCGCGGGCCTTGGAAATCGTCCGCGCGGGCTTGGCGCGCCAGATGGGTGACGCTCGCGCTTGAAGGGTTGGGGCCCGTCGAAGCGCTTTGTGTTTTTTTGGAAACAACCGGGTGTCGCGCCGTGGTCCCGCACGGATGCGTTGCCAAGTCCGCCGGGCTTCAAGCCCGTTCGGCATATGCCTAAAGCCTTGGAGATTGAATGGCACGTACTGCCGCTGTGCGCACGACCGTTGCGCCGAAAGAATCCTTTACCCCGTCCCGCGAAGATTTTGCCGCCCTGCTCGAAGAGAGCTTCAAGACGAATGCCCTCGAAGAAGGCAACGTCATCACCGGCAA
>JANLXP010000773.1:0-9412 GCA_031365165.1 Alphaproteobacteria bacterium | reverse complement strand
TTCGCGATCAACGGCCGCGCGATCGACGTGCCGAGCAGATACTGCCCCTCATAGAGCGCATTCGCCCGGAACATCGGAAACACATAGTCGCGCACGAACTCTTCGCGCAGATCCTCGATGAAGATGTTCGAAGGCTTGATGCCAAGCATCTCGGCCTTCTTGCGCGCCGGTCCCAATTCCTCGCCCTGGCCGAGGTCTGCCGTGAACGTCACGACCTCGCAGCCATAAGCGGTCTGCAACCATTTCAGAATGACAGAAGTATCAAGCCCGCCCGAGTAGGCAAGGACGACCTTTTTGACGGGGGTCTTGCTCATTCAAATTCCTCAGTGCGGCATCCGCACAATTTCTTTGGAGCGCAGCTCCGCGATCCGGTCGCTCGCGCGCTGCTTTACGCTCTCGCTTTTCAGCTGCCCGCAGGCCGCCATGATGTCCCGGCCGCGTGGCGTGCGGATCGGCGAGGCATAGCCCGCTCGATTGACGATCTCGCCGAACTCTTCGATCCGCTCCCAGTCTGAGCATTCGTACGGTGCGCCAGGCCAGGCATTGAATGGGATCAAATTGATCTTTGCGGGAATGCCGCTGATGACCTTCACAAGCTCCCGCGCATCCGCATTCGAATCGTTCACGCCCTTCAGCATTACGTATTCGAATGTAATGCGCCGCGCGTTCGACAGGCCCGGATAGGTCCTGCAGGCAGCAAGCAATTCCTTGATCGGATATTTCTTGTTGATGGGCACGATCACGTCGCGCACCTCGTCGCGCGCCGCATGCAACGAAATCGCAAGCATCGCCCCGATCTCTTCGCCGGCGCGCTCGATCATCGGCGCAACGCCGGCCGTCGACAGCGTGATCCGCCGCTTGGAGACCGACAACCCCTCGCCATCCGCGATCACGTTGATCGCATCGCGCACGTTCTCGAAATTGTAGAGCGGCTCGCCCATCCCCATCATCACGACGTTCGTGATTTGGCGCTCTTCCGAGTTGCGTCCCGCCCGCGGCCATTCCTTCAAATCGTCGCGCGCGATCAAGACCTGAGCGACGATCTCCTCGGCTGTCAGATTCCGCACGAGTTTCTGCGTCCCCGTGTGGCAGAACCGGCACGTCAGCGTGCAGCCGACTTGGCTGGAGATGCAGAGGGTCCCGCGGTCTTCGTCCGGGATGAAGACGGTCTCGACCTCGACCCCGGGACCGAACTTGATCAGCCACTTGCGCGTACCGTCTTGCGACACCTGCGCGGTCACGACCTCAGGCCGTGCGAGCGAAAACCGATCAGCGAATTCCGCGCGCAGCGGCTTTCCAAGCGTCGTAATCGCGTCGAACCCCGTCGCGCCCTGCACGTAGGCTGCGTTCCAAATCTGCCCCGCCCGCATGGACAGATGCTTGGGCTCGACGCCGGCGTCGGCGAACGCGGCCTTGAGGCCCTCGCGCGTCAACCCGATCAAACTCTTCGGCGAACCCATGAATGCTTCCAAAAACGAAAAGGGCGGCTGAATGCCAGCCGCCCCCAAATGGCCCTGAAGTTCGGCGGCTAAGGTCGTTCTATTTGCAGCCTTCCGTCACTTTGTCGAGTGCGGCGGATATGCCCTTCAGCGAGTACGTATCCGTGGTCAGCGTTCCGCGCTTCGAGATACCCTTAACCCTCATTTCGCTGGCACCACGCAGCGCTGTTATGAGCCGTTGCTCATCCTGCTTGCTCTGCAGCCACGCGCCGTCCGCCTTGGTGAAGAAGCTGAACTTGTCGGATCCGACCTCAACCGTGGCCGTCGCGCCGTCCTTGAACTGATAGCCGATGACGACTGAAGGTTCGTTTGCGATCGAGGCCTTCGGCCACGTCGTGATCAAGAAGTAGATCGGATCGCGCTTCGCCGTTGCCGGCTCCTTCGTCTGCGGCTGGGTCACAGCCCAGCAGACGGCGCCTCGCCCGTCATTGTTTTTGTAGGCTTCCCAAGCGTCGTGCGTGCCGAGCAATGTCGGACCCGCCTGCGCTGCCGCCGCGCCGACACTAGCCGCAAGAGCCACTGTCGCAAGACCAACCCGGCTGAACATGAGAGACATCGAAACTACCTTTGCTTGAAAGGACACCCCAAGCCGCATGAACCGGGGCCCCAAGAATCGCGGACACCCACCATGTGCTTTGCCACGCCTAATGTCTCGCCCATCTTAGGCCGTTTTGTGAAGCCCCCCACCCCTGTGAAGTCTGCGGCGGAAATGCGATTCCCGCCCACGCGGGGCATTTGCTAGGGTCGCGCCCCATGCGAAATGCAACGGCCCCGGAAACCGACACATTGGACCGTGAAGCTTTGGCCGATTTGGTCGAGGCGATCGCGGGCAAGGCCGACAAGGCGGCCTTCGCGGCCCTGTTTCGTCACTTCGCGCCGAAGATCAAAGGTTACCTGATCAAGATCGGCACCGACCGCGGCCAGGCCGAGGAATTAACGCAAGAGGTCATGCTCACTGTGTGGCGAAAGGCGGCGACCTTCGATCGACGTCAGGCGTCGGTTTCGACGTGGATGTTCACGATCGCTCGCAACCGCCGCATCGACGCTGTGCGTAAAGAAAGGCGGCCGGAGTTCGACCCATCCGACCCCATGCTTGTACCCGCCGAACCTGAAGCGGCCGATGATCGCCTTGACACGCTCGACCGCGAGGCCCGCATCACCCGCGCACTGAAGACGTTGCCGAAGGAGCAGGCCGACCTCGTGCACGAGGCGTTCTATCTCGCAAAGTCCCACAGCCAGATCGCAGAGGAAACGAAGATCCCGTTGGGCACCGTGAAGTCGCGCTTGCGCTTGGCCTTTGGCCGCCTACGCAAGGCGGTCGAGGGCGAGGAGAAACCGTGAACCCCGTCCTTGTCGAAGTCACCCGCGGCGGCATCGTCGAAAGCGCGCATCGTGGTGCAATTGCTGTCTGTGACGCAGCCGGCAAAGTGGTGGCGGCTTGGGGCGACGTCGCGAAAGCTGTCTTTCCGCGCTCGGCGTTCAAATCGCTGCAAGCGTTGCCGCTCGTCGAAACGGGCGCCGCCGATGCGTTCAAAATCACCGACGAGCATCTATCGCTTGCCTGCGCCTCGCACTCGGGCGAGCCGATGCATGTCGAACGCGTCGAGAATTGGCTTGGCCGCATCGATTGCCGTGAGGGCGACCTTGCCTGTGGTCCGCATCTGCCGTTCCACGAACCGACGGCGCACGCGATGCTGCGCGCCGGCGAACGGCCGTGCAAAGTGCACAACAACTGCTCGGGCAAGCACACGGGTTTTTTGACCGTTGCGCGTCACTTGAAGATCGCGACTGAAGGCTACGAACGCCCCGATCACCCGGTGCAAATGCTGGCACGCGAAGCGATCGCAAACCTGTGCGGGATCGACGCGAACAGGATGGCGGTCGGTATCGACGGCTGTGCCGCGCCGAACTACGCGATCCCGCTCACGCACCTTGCGCAAGGCATGGCGCGCCTGGGCGACACGGCGAAGCTCGAGGCTACGCGCGCGCAAGCTGCGCAGCGCATCATCGCGGCATGGAAGGCGCATCCGCTGTTGGTGTCGGGTACAGGCCGGGCCTGCGCCGATCTGATCGAAGGCGCACGGGGCCGCGCGGTTGTGAAGACCGGCGCGGAGGCCGTGTTCATGGCGGTGCTCCCCGATCAAGGCTTAGGTGTGGCGCTAAAGATCGACGACGGCGGCACGCGCGCCGCCGAAACGACGATGGCGAAGGTGCTAACGCTGCTTGACGTCGCGGACGAAGCGTCGCCCCCAATCGCCAAACATCTGAACCCACCGATCAAGAACTGGCGCGGCGACGTGGTGGGCGAACGCCGCACAACCGCGGCGCTCGCAAAAATCCTACGTCAGTAAGCGGCAGGCGATGGCGCGTTCTTCGGTGGCAGCAGCGCGATCGACTTGATGAAGCAGCGGTCGGCGAAGCCGTTCCGTCCCGTGACGATCACGTCGCCGGGCCGCAAACAAATGCCGGGCCGCGACTCGACGCGCGCCGACCAAGCCCACTTGAGCTCGCGGCAACTGTTCACGAACGTCACGAGATAACGCTTGCTCGGGCCGGTCTCGAGGATCGCCGTGTAGTTGTCGACCGTTTGGAAGTTGTCGATCGTGCGAACGAAGGGGCAGGGGGTAGGCGTGGGTTTTCGCGCCTCGTCGCCGGCCGCTTGGCCAACCAATGCGAGAGCAACAAACGCACCGCCAATGAGTGTCCGTTTCATAGGGATGTCTCCAAGTGGGGGCGAAGACGAATAAGGCATTCCAGCACCCTTGCGCCTGAACGCCCGCTGAATGAACGCACACGAAGCAGCGACAGCCCGCTTGGCCTTTGCGAAAGCCTGGCCTAACTTCGCGCCCATCAAAACACACACCTGCGCTGGAGTTTCCAAGATGAAAGCCGTCCTCTGCAAAGCCTACGGCCCACCCGACAGCCTGGTCGTCGAAGACGTGCCGAGCCCGAAGCCCAGCGACGGCCAAGTCCTCATCGACGTGAAGGCCGCGGGCGTGAACTTCCCCGACGTGCTGATCATCCAGAACAAGTATCAGTTCAAACCGGCGCTTCCATTCTCCCCGGGCGGCGAAGTTGCGGGCATCGTGAAGGAGCTCGGGCCGGGCGTCACGAACGTGAGAGTCGGTGACCGCGTGATGGCCTCGACCGGCTTTGGCGGCTTCGCGGAAGAAGTCTGCGCGCCGGCAGCGCGCTGCATCTCGTTCCCGTCGAATATCGATTTCGTTCAGGCCTCAGCCTTTGTGATGACATACGGCACCTCGCACCACGCGCTGAAAGATCGTGCGCATCTGAAGAAGGGCGAGTCGCTGCTTGTACTAGGCGCCGCCGGGGGCGTCGGCATCGCCGCGGTCGAGATCGGTAAGATTATGGGAGCGCGCGTGATCGCCGCCTGCTCGTCTCAAGAAAAAGTCGACTTCTGCATTGCGCATGGCGCCGATGCGGGCATCGTCTATCCGCAAAATCCGCTCGACCGCGACGCGCAAAAGAAACTCTCCGAAGACTTGAAGAAGGTCATCGGCGGTGACGGCGCGAACGTGATCTATGACGGCGTCGGCGGCGACTACGCCGAACCCGCGCTCCGCGCGATCGCCTGGGAAGGTCGTTATCTGGTTGTCGGCTTCCCAGCCGGCATCCCTGCGATTCCACTGAACCTCACACTGCTCAAGGGCTGCCAAATCGTTGGCGTCTTCTGGGGCGCCTTCACCGCGCGCGAGCCCAAGCGCAACAACGAGAACCTGCAAGAACTCATGCGCTGGATCGAGGAGGGCAAGTTGAAACCAACGGTTTCAAAAACTTACCCGCTGGCGAAGGCCGCCGAGGCCCTGAACGACATGGCCAACCGCAAGGTGAAAGGCAAAGTCGTCCTGGTCACCGGCTAGCGCGCGCGAGCGCACCGACAAAAAAGAGGGGCCCCACGGCGGGGGCCCCTTCTTTGGCTGCGCTACCGGCTGTCGCGGAGGCAGATCAGAACCGTGATCCGCGCCCCAAAAGCTCCAGCAACGTCGCCCAGAAACCGCGGTTCGATGAGCGGTGCTCATTCTGCGGCATCATATAAAGCGGATATGCCTTGAACATTGGAAACCTCACTTTCTTACATAAATGACCTAGCTAAGCCAAAATATGGCGATGAGTTCCCGTTAATTCAAACGAGGACTTCTCATCGACAACATGAGAGAAATTCATATACTAAGCCGATGCAGCGCAGACTTCCGCCATTGAATTCCCTGCGGGCCTTCGAATCCGCGGCCCGTTTGCTTAGTTTCACAAGGGCGGCCGATGAATTAGCGGTCACCCAGAGCGCCGTCAGCCACCAGGTCAAAACGCTGGAGGATTGGGCGGGCCTTCCCCTCTTCCGTCGCGACGGCCGCGCTGTGGCCCTCACAGAGGCCGCAGCCAAGTTCTTGCCAGCCGTTACCCTCGCCCTGGATCAGCTCGCCCTGGCCGGCCGCAAGCTCCAGGCCGTGGATCCAGGGCAGGGCTGGCTGACCGTCGCCGTCATGCCCTCCTTCGCCGGCAAGTGGCTCGTGCCCCGCCTCTCAACGTTTCGCGCGAAACACCCGAACATCGACGTCTGGCTCGCAACGTTTGAAGCCCAAACCGGCGCGCTCGGTGCCGACGTCGACATCGCGATCCGCTATGGCCGCGAAGAGTCGGCGGGCACGGGCCTGACCAGCATCAAGATTCTGAGTGAGGAACTGTTCCCAGTCTGCGCGCCGGCCATGGCAGCGCAACTGCAAGAGCCAACCGACCTCGCGCGCGCAACGCTGCTGCACGATGAGTTGCGCGAAGACTGGGCGATGTGGCTGCGAACCGCGGGCGTCACAACGGTCGACGCGACCCGCGGTCCCGGCTTCGATGACTCCGGCCTTCTGATCCAAGCCGCGATCGAAGGCTTAGGTGTCGCTCTCGGCCGAAGCGTCCTCGTCAAAGGTGACCTTGAAGCCGGAAGACTGGTTCGCCCCTTCGCAACAACGCTCCCCGGCGGCAGCGCCTACTACCTCGTCTATTCGCCCGAGTTGGAGAACGCGCCGAAGATCAAAGCCTTCCGCGAATGGCTCCTCGCAACAGCGGAACAAACCGGCGCATGACGCGCGTGCTCTTCGTCTGCAGCATGAACCGTCTACGCAGCCCTACGGCGGAGCAAGTCTTCGCGGACTATCCGGGCATCGAATGCGACTCCGCCGGATTGAACAACGACGCGGACAATCCCGTGACCGGCGAACTCGTCGAATGGGCAGAGCTGATTTTCGTGATGGAGAAAACGCATCGCACCAAACTCGCGAAGCGCTTCCGAAAACACATCGGCAGCCGCCGCGTCGTCTGCCTGGACATCCCCGACGACTACGACTTCATGGCCCCGGAGTTGGTGGAGATTCTCAAGCGCAAAGTAACGCCGCTACTAACGTCTTCACGCTCCAGATGACGGCGACGCGCCTAATTCTTCTTCTTCAACGCCCGCAACGTATCTTTCCCAGCCCACCGCGCGCCCGGATCGGCGGATGCCGCCAATCGCTCCGCCACCGCTAGCACCGCAGCCTTCAACGCTGGGCTCTTCTTGCCGCCGATCGCGCGCAACGCCCAACTGACACCCTTCTTGACGAAGTTGCGCTCGTCCGCCGCCTCGCGCTCGATCAACTTCAACGCCGACAGGAACGGCGCGTCAGGTCCGCTCTTGGTATGCAACGCAAGGCACGCAATCAGCGCGAACCCCGCGCGCTTGACGAACTCTTCACGTCGTGTGGCCCAAGCCCGCGCCATCGGCCAGGCGTGCGGCGTTTGATCGAACAGCTTGAAGCACGCGGTGTCGACGACACCCCAATTGTCGAAATCGCGGGCCCAAGTCTCCATCTGCTTCGCGGTGAGAGCGGCGGGCTCGGCGACATTGATCGCAAGCATCCGCCCCTCATAAACGCGCGTCCGCCACAGGGCACCCGCCAACGCGTGATCATGTCCGATCTCTTTCGCGATCCTCTGGATCTGCGCCATCGGCACGCCCAGCGTCCGGTCAGAGGTGACGATGCCGTACCGCTTGGCCATGTCGTCGCGAAATTTTGCGGAAGCGCGGGCTTCGAGCGAGCGAAGCGCCGCTGCAACCCGTCCGTCGATCGCCCGCGCCATCGTCTAGTGCATCTGCGGTTCGAGCATGCCTTCCAACCGCACGTACCCGGCTTCCATCCCGTGTTCCATCCCGGTGCTCAGCATCATGGTCCGCGTCGCTTCGTCGGGCAGCGTCATGCGCATCGTCATCAGGGTACCGGCACCGTCCTTCACGAACGTCGTCTCGACGTGGTTGTCGGGCGTGGGATCGGGCAAGTGCATTCGCTCGACGTGCAAGATCCGGCTATTCGGCTTAATCTCAATAAACTCCCCGGTGAGATAAAACCCGCGGCCCTTGCCGTCGCTCCACTCGTAGCGGATCTTGCCGCCCGGTCGTGCTTCGTTGATGCAGACCGGCATCGTCCACCCGTCCGGCCCCAGCATCCATTTCTGAATGAGCTCGGGCTCCATATGTGCGCGATAGACCGCCTCTGGTGCCGCTGCGAACCGCCGCGTCACGACGACGAACCGGTCGCCTTCGGTCTTGAGAGTAAGTTTGCTCGTCACTTGTCCTTCCTTTTTTTCGTGCGCTTCGGCCCCATCGCCGCCAACACACCATCCAATCGGTCGTAGTTCGCACTCAGTCCCTTGCGCAGCATGTCGAGCCACACGTCGATTTCGCGCGTCGCATCGGGCGCAAGGCGGCAGGGCCGCTTCGTTCCCTCGACGCGGCGCAAAATCAGCCCCGCCTCCTCGAGCACACGTAGATGCCGCGACACTGCGGGCTGTGTCATCTCAAACGGCTCGGCGAGTTCCATCACGGTCGTCTCACCCAACGCGAGCCGCGCCAGAATGGCCCGGCGCGTTGGATCGGAAAGGGCGGCAAAGGTCGCATCGAGGTTTGGCATAAACATCATCATCAAGTTATATAACAAATATATTATATATAAGACAGTTGTCAAGCCGCAACAAATTGGGCACTCGAAACGAGGAGATTTCGCCATAATTTCTGTCGGATGCAGGAAAGAGCGCCAACCATGGCTGTCACCCTCAATCACACCATCGTCCACGCGCGCGATCCCGAATCGACGGCCAAGTTCCTGACTGCCATCTTAGGTCTGCCGGCGCACCGCAAACTCGCGCACTTCACCGTTGTCGACGTGGGCGTGACGTCGCTTGACCTGCTGCCGACGACTGAGCCGATCGCCCCGGTTCATTTCGCCTTCCTCGTTAGCGAGATCGAGTTCGACGAAATCTTCGGACGCATTAAAGCGGCGGGGCTTTCCTACTGGGCCGACCCGTTTCACGGTGAGCCGGGCCGGATCAATCATTGGGACGACGGCCGCGGCGTGTACTTCAACGACCCGAACGGTCATTTGCTTGAGATACTGACGCGGCCCTACGGTAGCGCCGGTCTCGACGCAAAGAACCCGAACCCGCTACTCACGCGCTAGGAATTGACGCATGACGAACACCACTATGAGCCGCATCGGCTGGACGATGAGCGGCCTCATGATCGCGTTCTTGCTGATGGACGCGACCATGAAGCTTCTCGCCTTGCCGATTGTGTTGGAAACAAGCGCGCCGCTCGGCTTCGTCGGCGCCGAAATGGCGCGCGCGTTGGGCGCGGTGTTGCTCGTGGCGACGCTGCTCTATGCGTTGCCGCCCACGGCGGTTTTAGGTGCAATCCTGGTCACGGGCTATCTCGGCGGCGCCATCGCAACGCACGTCCGCGTCGGCAGCCCGCTCTTCAGCCCACACCCTGTTCGGCGTGTGCCTGGGCGTCATACTTTGGGGCGGCCTCTACTTCCGCGACGAACGCCTGCGTCAGCTGATCCCGCTACGCCGCTAGTCGATCCTTAAATGCGCACGTC
>JANLXP010000770.1:0-2562 GCA_031365165.1 Alphaproteobacteria bacterium | reverse complement strand
TGAGACGTTCTTGGGCTTCAACTTCATCCGCGTCGACGGGCTTCGCATCGACGGCACGAAGCTGATCCCGACGACGGTTGGCGGCGGCCTCATCCGCGCCTGCGTCGCCTGGCAGCGCGACCAAGTGGTGTTGGGTTTAGGCGCTGAGCCGCAAGCCCGCATCTCGGAGCGTCCCGACAAGAACTACGCGATGCAGGTCTTCTACTCCATGTCGGTCGGTGCGACCCGCATGCAGGAAGTCGGCGTCGTCGAAGTGCAGGCCTATCACACGTAACTCCGGAGAACTGACCAATGGCAAAACAATACGGCAACTACACCACGCCGCGCGGTCAAACGCCGGTGGGCCAAGTCGACGGCTCCGCGCAAGGCGGGCACGTGCGCGTCTATCGCGAGCAAATCGTGCTGGCCTCCGGCGTCGGCACGACGGCGGACACGATCGTCGTCGCCTACCAGTCGAAGGGCGAGCAGTTCCTGTTCGGTGTTATCGCCTCGACGGTGACGCTGGGCACCTCGACGGTCGCGGTCGGCATCACCGGCGCGACCGGCAAGTACCGCGCGGCGGCGACGTTCACCGCGGTCGACACGCCGACGCTGTTCGGCGCCGGTGCAACGGGCCTCGGCGGTCTCGCCAAGCTCGGCGCTGATGAGGAAGTCTTCCTCACCATCGCGACCGCGAACCTGCCGACCTCCGGCACGGTGACCGTCGACCTCTATTTCGCGCAGACCTAAAACCCGCGCGAAGCTCTGACTGATCGGGACGGGACCTCGGCGACGAGGCCCCGTCCTTTTCTTTTGCCTCCGTTGAAAGCGACGCCCCCCATGCAACCAAGCCTCAATACGATTGCGCCGGAGTTGCCCGCGCGCGACGCCGAACCCGCGCCGCCGATCACCGATACGCCGCCGAAAGAGCCCGCAGCCAAGGACAACCAAATCCTGCTGCCGAAAGCGCTCGTCGACGACGTCTACCGCGAGGCCCGCAAAAACTTCGCACTCATCCCCGACATGACCTTCGCCCTCGCCGCCGGCGCCCGCACCGCGCGCGACACCTGGGAACACAAAGACGGCAAGTTCCTCCGCAAAGACAAACCGTTCGCGAACTACATCGCCCCAAAGGACGATGAGAACGACGCCCCCCTCCCAGCAGCAAAAGACAAACCTGCGGAGTCGCCGACTGTCGCCGCCGCCCGCACCCGGTGGGACGAAGCCAAAAAATCAGGTGACCCTGACCGCATGACGCGCACGGCGAACGATCTACTCCGCGCGGTAGAAGCGGAGCGAGCCGCGGACAACCAGTCAAACGGGTCCTGAAGAAATTCCCGTCCGCCGATCGAACGCAACTTCGTCAGTTCGCGGCCGATCGTCTGATCAACTATCTTCGCGAAGGAGACGGAATCGTAAGTACCCGTCAGGCAACGGGCATGGAAATGCCAAAGAGACTGGGCCTAGACATGATCTTGGCTGGCGTCGGCATGGGTAAGCTAAAACAAGACGAAGAAGAACTTCGTACGCTTCCGCGGAGCCTGGAATTCGCTGGCAAAGCCATAGCGCTACATAACGACTTGTACTACTCGCAATATGTCAACAACCACAGCCTCTTGAGCCTCTACCACCCCGATTTCGCGCTCTCTTTGAGTTCGGTATTTGCGAGCCGCCACAGAAAAGCCAAAACTCAACACTAGAGCCAGTCCACGGATGGCGGGGGGGGTATGACCCGATGCAACGGATAAGATGGACGCTCGCACTGCTCGCGTTGTGGGGTGGATACCTGCACGCTGCGCAAGATCCGATTGCACTGAAGCCGGTGGCCGCTTCCTTGGAGCGGTCGCAACAACCTCAAACCGTTGACTCAGTTTTTTCGGCGGAACTGTCGCTGAGTTCCGATGGCAAATACGTGGCCCTCGCCGGAGCCTCGTCACAGATCGAGATCTGGTCGACCGAGACCGGCGCAAAGCTTGCGATGCTGGATCCGGCACCGGGCAAGAATTTGCTTGTCCACGCAGTCCTTGTCGGCGATCCTTGCATCGTCGTGACTGGAGTAGGTGTTCAGCGGTCGCAAATTCTCTCGGCGCAATCGCGGCCAGTCGCGCATCCCTTGGAACTTTGGGACTGCCGGACGGGACGCCGTCTCGGCGTTATCCCCCTGTCCGGCAGCAGCACCTCGTATCTCTATCAATTGGCCGCACTTCCGAATTGCGCGATGGTCGCGGCGCGGTACGGTGACCGAATCCTCGTGGTCGATCCGCGCACCGCGACATTGAACCAGCGTCTGGGCGATTTATTTGCGCAAGCGACGGCGTCGGCCCTGCGATCCATCCCGCAGGCAGACAAGCCGCGCAGCGAGCCCGATGTGACACCGTTGCTCGCGACGTCGAGCGCCGATGACGGGTGTCGCATCTACGGAGCTCAGCGCGTTTACAGCGCGAACGCGACTGCCTTGTTCCCCGCGAAGATTCACGAATACGACTTCGCGCGCGGGACCACCCGCACGCTGCGCGATGTAACCTACGACTGGCCGCCAAACCCTCAAGCGCGCGGTGCAGTTGTTCGCTTTGCGGTGTCGCC
>JANLXP010000719.1:0-6384 GCA_031365165.1 Alphaproteobacteria bacterium | reverse complement strand
GCATGGCGAATTCTGGTGATCGTGATTGTCGGCGCCATTGTGGCGGCGGCGGCCTTCGCCGTCTATCTGCTTTCCGGTCTTAACGATGCGCCGCCTTCGAAGCTGGGCGGGATCGAGAACTTCATCCCCGCGCGCGAAGTGCTGCCCGCGCCCGCGACCATGTTTCTGGACGAGAACGGCGCCAGGCTTAACCTCGAACGCTTCCGCGGCAAGGTCGTGGTGCTGAATCTGTGGGCGACCTGGTGCACCCCCTGCGTCGCCGAAATGCCGATGCTCGATCGGCTGCAGCAGCAGTTGGAGGGCGTGGGTGTGGTCGTAATCGCCCTGTCGCTTGATGCCGGCGGTCCAAACGCAGTCCGCGCGTTCTACAAGGAACATGACATCAAGCATCTGGGCGTTTATGTCGATCCCACCATGCGCGCGCAAAGCGATTTCAAAGTCATCGGCCTGCCGTCCACGATCCTGATCGATCGCAATGGCCGCGACCGCGGCCGCATCGTCGGCCCCGCCGAATGGGACGACGCGAAAGCGGCCGACCTGGTCTTAAGCGCAAGCGGTCCGCACTGATCCCATGGCCGCAGGCGTCACCCAATCCATCTTCGACGTGACCAGCGCCGCCGGCGCGCAGTTCCTGGCCATGATCATCGGTGCCTTTCTGGCCAGCTCCGGCGGCTTCCTCGTGACCTGGCTCTGGGACCGTTTGGAGCGCAAGCGCCAGGAAAGATCGATCGCACTGGTGTGCCTCGATCTTCTGTCGTCGCTCAGCGTTCTGACGAACTTGGCTAAGGACGCACGCTCCCGCGGCACGCCTTACGGTCCTTACACCATCCGGCTGGTGCGCAGCTGCATGCGCGATCTCGACGTGTACGAACGCAACCGCGAGCGCATTGCCGACATCGTCGACCCGAACGCCCGCGCCGAGATCTATCAATGCATGGCACGAATGACGCTCGCCATCGAAGGCGTTCTGGCCGAACACGAAATCATTACTAGGACGAATGACGATATCGAGGCCGCACGCGCGAGTGGCAACACGGCGAAAGTGAAGGACCTTGAAAACGATCGCCGTGAGCGCGAGCTCCGCCGCGATGGCTCGTTTGATTTCATGGTCGATACGACGGAAGAACTTTGCGCGCCGCTCTCCATCAAACTGCGCGCGATCGCAAGGTCCGATCCGCAAAACCTTGCTGCCGTTGTCGCCGCGAACGCCCAAGCCGCCGCGACCGTGCCCAAGAAACTTGACGATTAAGGCTTCAAGCCACTTTCATCGCGGTATCCAGCGTGTCCCAGATGGCGGTGCAATCGACGACCTGGCCCATGGCCTGCGCCTTGTCGATCGCCATGACGGTAAGCCCCGCTTCGATCGCCTGAAACGGCGTCACCGGAAACTCGTTCTCATCCTTCAATGCCGCAATCAAATCGCGCGCCATCGCGACGTCGGCGCCGTTGTGGTCGTGCTCTGAGATCGGGAACTGCCGCCGGAACGGCGCCGTGCGCTCCAGGTGCCGCCGCCACATCACGGTGTTGCGGTCGATATCGGCGATCAACGTTCCCTCCGTGCCCGCCACATACCAGCGCCGCTCGCGTAACGCGCTGCACGTGTTCGCATGGAATGCCAGCTGCACGCCGTTCACATACTCGATGAGCGCGGTCTGATGATCGGTCACGTCCATATCGCTCGCGAAGGCGTCGTCGCCCGCCGACCAGCCGCCGGGCCAGCTTTCGAACGCAGCAGAGCCGTCGGAGTATTCGCGTTTCAAGGGCTCGCGATCGGGCCGGAAGATGCCGCGCCCGCCGAAGCTGACGATCCGCTGCGGCCGGGCACCCGCGATCTCGCCCAAAATGTCGAAGTCGTGGCACACCTTGTCGAGCAGGAACGAGCCGCCCCACTCGCGTTTGCGCCGCCAATTGCGCGCGAGATAGGCGCCGTGTTCGGGCGGCAGGTGTTCAGTCGCGTCGATCGAAACGATTTGCCCCAGATGCCCCTCGCGCACGATCGACAGGATCTCGTGCGTGATCGGCGCCGACCGCAAGACAAGACCAACAAACAGCGGCGGCGTCTCCTCGCTCGAAAGCCGCTGCGCCAGCGCATAGGATTCGTTTTCCGTCCGCACCACGGGCTTCTCGGCGAAGACGGGCGCGCGCCCATAGAGCGCAAGCATCAAATGCTCGGCATGCAAGTGATTGGGCGATCCGATCATGACAAGATCGTGCGTGCCGGTGGTCAGCAATTCTTCGGCGCTCTTGTAGACTTCACCGACGGCGATCCCGTCATCCTTTAGCCGCTCAAGGCCCACCGGCTCGGGATCGGCGTACGCCGCAACCTCGACCTCCGCTCCCGCGGCTTTCATCGCCGAGATGACGGCGGCCATTCGCTGCCCAAGACCGATGACGCCAAGCTTCATGGCCAAGCGCGCCGCGCGCTACATTTCAAGGCGTGGGCATCCCACGCGCAGCGAGTTGCCGTTGATATCGATCAGGACGAACTCAGGCATGCCCCACGGCTTCATTTCGATCGGCATCAGCTTACCCACCTTGGCCGCTGCGAACGCTTTGTACGTGGCATCCAGGTCGTCGACGTAGATATAGCAGGTGTGGTCGCGGATCGTTCCATCGATCCCCGGCGCTTCGAAGAACTGAATCTGCGCGCCGTTGCGGATCATGAACAAAAACGAATCCGGCGGCTCCTGCTCGTGCGCACAAATAAAGCCGAGCTTTTCGTAGAAGGCGCGCGTTTCCTTCGGGTTGCGCATTGGAAGCGTCGGAACGGCGAATTCGGCCATAAGGCCCCCTGCAAGAGTCGTGGAGGCCGAACTTGCCCTTCCGGCAACGCTGAGGAAAGGGAAAAAAGGGCTTGAAAAATGGAGCGAACGGTCAGCGCGTCGGCTGCTTCGCGGGTCTGCGCGGCCCGTGTCTGTCAGTTGGAATCTGGATAGCGCCGCACGAGCCGTTGCTGGCGCAAATGCGCAGCCGCGAGCTTGCGCCAGCCGACTGGTTTCACGCCGCGCCTGCGCATCGTATCGGCCAGTGCAAACAGGCTCCGCTGCTTGGCGAAGACGCCCGCGAAGGCATCTACCATCGACAGGCGCGGATCCCAAAACTGAATCGCTTCCGATCCCGCGCCGTTGATTTCGATGACGGTGAACCGGCCCTCTTGAAGGTCGCTCATGGTCTCAAACTTCACGTCGAACCGGCCGTAGTGGAAATCGCCGATCGCACGCGCAATCGCGTCGACGGCGGTGTCCAGCTCCGGCGTAATCAGCCGCGTCAGATCCTCATAGCGCCCGCCGACTCGAACCGATGCCACCGTGGTCAACGCCACCCGCTCGCCGAACGCCGCTACCCGCGCTAGGGCGTCATCGCTTAGGATCGTACGATAACGCGCAGCGTTGCTCTGCGTTCGCTCGCCGTGCGCGATGAGCTGCTCAACCGTGCTTGCGCCATCGCCGACGACATGGGGTGCGTGGCGGACGGTAAGCGCCGTCGCGCATCCGTGCGCCGCACCAGGCTCGCGCACATAGAGAATGCCCGCTTCACAGGGCTCATGTGCAAATCGCTGCAGCAGAAAGACGCCGTCGCGCGGAAACGCGTCGGCATAAGCGGCAAGTTCGTCATCGCTTTCGATGCGTCGAACGCCGTACCCGCACCATCCGATGTCGGGCTTTGCGATCAATGGGTACGCAAGACCAGAGCGACGCCGAACCTCATGCGCATCATCGTCCGAAGTCACAGGATATGTTTCGGCAACCCATTCGCGAAACCGCGAACCTATGGGCGACAAATAAGAGAACTTCGATTCCCCGACCAACCCGCCGGTTTCGATCCCGGGGTTGAGAACCGAAGGCAGCGTCGTGCTGCGATGAATAAGCGCAAGCCAAAGCCACTGCGCAACAAGTGGAACGCAAAGCAGCCATTTCGGCAGCCGCTCGATCGGTGCCATCGGCGGTTCCGTGCCCCGCGCGGAACTGCGGCCGTCGCTGTTCGTTAAGTCTTTGCCGGTATGCTCGACAGCGAGATCAGTCATCGTGATGACCTTCGCAGACACCATCGTTTCCCACACAGCGTACGAGCCGTTGCTCTACGTCTCGCTGTTCTTCACGACGTTCGTGCACGAAGGAACCGCGATCGCGACCGGCGCGCTTCTCGTCGTGCAAGACCACTCCTCTCCAATTCTGACGGCCATTTTTCTCATTGCCGGTATCGTCACGGGCGATCTGTCGATCTACGGCTTGGGCGTTCTTGCACGGCGTAGCGATTGGTTGCAGCGCCGGCTGGGCTTCGCCGCGACCGTGGATGCGCCCGCCTGGCTTGGTGCGCATCTGCTGCCAACGGTCGCCACCTGCCGCGTCGTACCCGGGATGTTGTGGCCCGCATTCCTGTCCTACGGTTGGTGCGGCGTACCGCTCCGCCGGTTTGCGGCAACGACCGTGCTTGTGACGGGGCTTTACGTGCCGCTGGTGCTCACGATCTTCGTGCAATTCGGCAAGTACCTGGTGCCCTACGTTCCACATGCGCCTTGGCTCGTTCTCGGTATCGTCATCACAGCGGTGACAGTGTTCGCGGCGCGCTTTGCATGGCAGCATCTTCGCGGGGCATCATCCGACGGACTCTTGCCGCCTGCGTGTCCGTTGCCGTCAGCTTGAACTCGGCGCGATAGCGTTCGAAGCACCGCGCGCCGCACCACAGTCGCAGCATCGCACCCTCTGCAATCGCCTTCGCCCGTCGCGGATCCTCCGCCACCAGCGGTCGCAGCACCTCGTCGTTCCACGCACGCGAATGCTTGATGTCGAGCGTGGCATGAAGCGCGAAATAGTGTCGTGCGTCCGCGGGTACGCCGAGGCGGCGCAAACCCTCGTTCACATAGCCCACGCGGGTCGGCGCCGTCATTTCGATTACACCGAGCGCGCCCACTGCGTGGAACGCGAACCGCCGATTGCAGGCAAGCGCCATCATGACGTTTCCAAGCGCGAGTGCTTCCGCGACTGTTGTTTCGTGCGTTGGCTCGATGTTCAGTTCGTCGGCCAGCCGGCTCAACATGGGTCCGTGCATGCCCTTGGCCGCGCCTCGACCCATCTCGTCCCAATAGTTGCGCGCCATCTCCAACTTGGCGCGTTGCGGCATTTTGAGTTGCGTGAGCGCGAGCAGATCTTCGAACCCCGCCTCGCCCGCGATCTCTTGAGCCAGAAACCAACGCATCTGGGCGAGCGTGGCCCGGCTAGCCAACCACGGGAACAACGGGTCGCCTTGCCCCGGCCCCGTGTCGCGCAAGCCTTCGAACCACGCGACGAAGGCGTCTGGGCGATCGGGCACGTCTTTCACCATGCGCGCGACTTGCCGACGTGCCGCATCGATGAAGGTGCCTTCGAGTTGGATCAGCGCACAATCGTCGTCGACATCGTCGCGCCAATAGGCACCCGGCAGTTGCGGCTCCAAACGGCGCGCATTGAACCGCACGAGTTCAAGTTGGACCTCCTCGAACAGAGGCCCGCCGAGCGACATCAAGGGGTCAATGGAAAGTGTGTCGTTCAGCATGTCGGCCTCCCGGTGCGGCGACGATCAATACGACCGCCGCAATTCGATCGACCCGGGCATAGGCTGGCTCGTCCAGCTCCTCGCCGAACACGTCCGGATCGATCTCTTCATAGCTAAAGGCGCGGTCGCCGAGCCGCGGCCCAACGGCTTGGCGAAACTTGTCGACGCCATCGACCACGGGCGCGCCGGTATAAACCAGCAACCGGCCGCCGGGCGTCAGCCGCGGCAACGCCTCACCGACGATGCGCAGCGCAAGATCGATGCCCAGCGATGCGCCGCCGTGGCGATACGTGCGCTCACCCGCGTCGATCATATAGGGCGGATTGGCGATGATGATGTCGGCCGAACCCGCGATGTCGCCCATCACATCGCTTTTCACGACGTCGGCCTCGCATCGGTTCAAAACGGTGTTGATTTGCGCACAGCGCAGGGCCTCTGGATTGATGTCGCCGAGAACGAGCCGAACCGTCGCGGCCGGCAACAGCGATCGCAGATAGAGTCCGCCCGCGCCGCTGCCGCAGCCGATATCGACGACCGTCACGGCGCCGTCGCTTTCGGCGTCGCGAAAGGCCGCTCTGAGCGCATTGGCAAAACGGTAGGTATCCGGTCCGAAGAACACCGCGTCCGCGTCGCCGGTCGGAAATGCGGAGTGCATGAAGATCTGAGTGTCGAGCGTCGAGAAACGGTAAGCGCTACGGCACAGATTTCCGTGCCCAACGATCGCGTCTCCCGCGCGCAGCGTCCGTACGATTTCCTCCGGCAGATCGTCGGGCGAAAACGGCCGGCTCCAACCGAAGATGTCTTCCAGGGTGGATGCGACCGCGTTCTCGGACCGGGCGTTGACGCGTGCGT
>JANLXP010000603.1:0-17836 GCA_031365165.1 Alphaproteobacteria bacterium | reverse complement strand
CGACCGCCCCGTTCGGTGAATTTCACGGCATTGCCTGCGAAGTTCAGCAGCGCCCGGAGCATCAGACGGCGGTCTACCCTCAAGTTTAGGCCGCTATGGTCGGCGCGGCAGTGCAGTTGGATTCCTGCCTCCTCGGCACGCGGGCGGATCATGCGCCGCGCCGCGTCGATCAGCTCGCCTGCCGTCGTTATCTCGTCGCGTACCTCGACCTTGCCTGCCTCGATGCGCGAGATGTCCAAGATGTCGTTGATGACGGAGAGCAGGTGCTTTCCGCCGGCGTAAACGTCGTTCAGATACTCGCGTCTCTTGCTGGTCGGAAGATCGTCGCCGTTCAGCAGCAATTCCGAGAATCCGATAATTGCGTTCAACCGGGTGCGCAATTCGTGACTCATGTTCGCGAGGAAGCGCGACTTCGTTTGGCTTGCGGCTTCGGCGCGCAGCTTTTCTTCCACCAGTTCGTCGCAGGTGTTGCGCAGCACGGTGATGTCGCGGCTTGTGCCGATCATACGGATCGGACGGCCGTTTACGTCGCGTTCGGCCTCACCTAACTGGTGCAGAATCCGCACCTCGCCGTTCGGCCAGACGACGCGATGTTCGATGTCCGCGGGGACGCCCTGCTCCACCGCGCGACGCATGACGGCTTCGACCGCCGCGCGATCGTCCGGGTGAACGGCTGCCTTGAACGCGTCCAACGTGGCGCGCCTGCCCGCAACGTCCCAGCCCATCAGGCGGTAGCATTGATCGGACCAGACGGCGGTGCCCGCAACGAGATCCCATTGCCAGCTGCCGATATGCGCGATGCGCTGGGCTGCTTCCAATTGGTGGCGCACTTTGCGCGCGGCCTCGGCGTGAGCGACACGTTCCGTGACGTCGACGGCCGATACGACGATTTCCACGACGCGGCCGTCGCGCCGAACAGGTGCGAATGTCGCGTCGATGACGATGAATGTCTCTTTTCCCGCGCGCGCGATGAAGTCGCCACGTACGACTTCGCCCAACGCTGCGCGTTCGACGGCATCGCGCATCATCTCGCGCGAGGCGCGGGCGTGCGACCAGTAGTAAGTTTCCCAAACGGGTTTGCCGATAATGTCTTCACGGCGGAGGCCCAACCCTTCGACGGTCGCATAGTTCGCGTCGATCATCATGCCGTCGGCGGACAGCAGACCCACGAACGCGAACGCACCGTCGAGCATGCCGCGCAAACGGCGCAGTTCTTCGTCCGGCGCGCATGGCATGCGCGCAACGCAATTTGCGTCGTCAGACGTGTTCTGCCCCAACGTCGTCGTCCCCTGGCCCAACGCAGAGTGTAGGCAGGGACGTTTTGAGGTTTGGTAAGCGACGGTGCGAATCTATAGGTGGTTCGCGCCGCACGCGTCCTTAATCAGCGATGAAAGCTGCCGCCGGTGGCCGGCATTCGTTGCCGCTTCGTTAAGTCTTGGACTGCGGCATCAACCCGAGGCGGCCGGCGATCATGCGGTCAGCCATGCGCTTCGGAACGTTGTTGAGCATGAAGTTCAAGAACGGCTCCGGCGTCACGACGTAGCGCGTCTTCGGCCTCGGCGTCGTGAGGGCGTGCATGATCTTTGCGCCCAAGAACTCAGGCTTCAGCCCCTTGGCGCCCTGTTCGCCGGCCAGCGCCTTCAGCTTCTCCAATTGCCGGGCATAGAACGTGTTGGCGTAGGGCGTCATGTCGGTCTTCTCGCCCTTCTCCCAGATCGCGGTCGCAACCGCGCCCGGCGCAACGGAGATGACGTCGATCCCGAACGGCATCAACTCGCGGCGCAAACCTTCCGTCAGCCCTTCGAGGCCGAACTTCGAGACGTTGTAGGGCGTTAGGAACGGCGTCGCGTTGCGGCCGCCAACGGAGGATATGTTGACGATCCGGCCCGGCGCGCCGGTCAGCGTTTCGTCGATGCCGAGCAACGGCGCGAATGCCTGGGTCGCAATCACGACGCCGGTGAGGTTCACTTCCAGCTGCTTGCGAAATTCATCGACCGGCAGATAGACGAGCGGGCCCACGACCGAGATGCCTGCGTTGTTGACGAGGCCCATCAGCTTTCGTCCGCCCAGCGCGTCACGAACCGTCTTTGCAGCCGCGCGCACGGCTTGCTCGTTCGTCACGTCGAACTTCAGCGGTGTGAAGTTTGCGCCCAGTTCGCGTTGCAGCCGCGCGCCATCGGCGTCGTTGCGCACGCTGCCAAACACGCGATGGCCTGCCTCGGTTAATACCTTCGCGGCGCCCCAGCCGATGCCGGTTGACACACCCGTCACGACGACGGACTGCTGCTGGTTGCTCATTCACCATCTCCATTTTGCGAACGCACCATTACATTTTCACGCGGCGAATTGCCAACATCGCGCGGACTGCCTCGATAATTAATGGTGACGGTTTGGATTTGCTGCAGCGCGCAAGCGAATTGTTTTGCTATCGCGAATCGGCGGGCGGACACTCGTTTTCGGCGAGCGAATCATACGATCTCGCCTTTGCGTAGGAGGGCTTTGGCAATGGATATGACAAGCCTGCTGATCAGTCTGGTCAGCGGCGCCGTCGGCGGCAATGCGGCCGGTAAGGTGCTCAAGAATTTCGACATGGGGACACTTTGGAACTCAGTCGCCGGCATCGTGGGCGGCGGTCTTGGCGGGCAAATCATGGCCCAACTCGGGATCGATCCAGGGTCTGCGACGGGTGGCGGCGACTTGACCTCTATCGTCAGCCAAATAGCCGGCGGCGGCGTGGGCGGTGCAGTCCTGCTCGTGATTGCCAGCTATCTGAAGCGGATGATGTCAAAGGCCTGAGAGAAGGCCGGTCGGGCGCCGGTTAGTCGCCGGCGCCCTCCAACAATTCGGTATCCGCGATTTCGATGCCGAAGCCGCTTAAGCCAACATAGGCTTGCGGGCGCGTCACCAAGTTCTTGATCGAGACGATATCGAGGTCGCGCAGGATCTGTGCGCCAAGACCGATCTCGCGCCATTGCTTGAGACGCTTGGCTTCGGCGCTGTCCGGCTCGGGCGTCGGCAGAAGAGGGACGCCGGCGGCACCCTCGCGCAAGTAGACGAGCACGCCCCTGCCCTCCGCCTTGAAGCGCGCGAGAGCGGCGTTGACCAGTTTCGCGCCGCCGAAGACGTCGCCCACGACGTGCGCGCGGTGCAAGCGCGCCGGGACGTTGCGGCCGTCGCCGATCTCGCCGAAGACGAACGCGAAGTGGTGCACGTCGTCGAATGCGGTTGCGTAGGTGTGGCCCGTGAGCGTGCCGATTGCTGTTTCGACGGGAAACGTCGCGATGCGATTGACCAGGCGCTCGCGCGCTTGGCGGTAAGCGATGAGATCGGCAACGGAGATGCGCTTGATCTTGTGACGGTGCGCGAACGCCGCGACGGCCGCGCCGCGCATCACCGTGCCGTCGTCGTTCGTAAGTTCGGCGAGCGCGCCGACCGGCGGCAGGTTTGCGAGGCGGCAGAGATCGACGCAAGCCTCCGTGTGCCCCGTGCGCATGAGGACGCCGCCCTCTTTCGCGATCAACGGAAACACGTGTCCGGGACGCACGAAGTCTGCGGCGCCCATGTTACCGTTCGCGAGCGCGCGCACGGTCGCTGTGCGTTCATCGGCCGAGATGCCAGTGGTAAGGCCGTGGCGCACGTCGACCGAAACCGTGAAGGCGGTGCCGAGCGGCGCGTCGTTGGCGGCCACCATCGGATCGAGCCTGAGGCGGCGCGCGACGTCGGCCGGCACCGGCGCGCAGACGATGCCCGACGTGTGGCGGATCAAGAACGCCATCTTGTCCGGCGTGCATTTCGAGGCGGCGATGAAGAGGTCGCCTTCGTTCTCGCGGTCGTCATCGTCGGTCACGACCACGAACTCGCCCTTCGCAAACGCTTCGATCGCTTCGGCGACGGTGGCGGGGCGCAGTTCGTCACCCGCGACGGGATCGAAGGGGGAGATAAAATCGTTCGGCGTGACGGCGCCGGCTGTCTCGCGGTAGATGACTTCGGCCGTCTCGCGCGAAAGCCACGCTGCTTCGTTGTTGCAGAGCTGCGTGATGGCCGAGGGCGAGAGCCGCGTGCGGCGGGCGAACTCGACACGGGAAACAGTGTTGGCCGTAAGCCAGTCGGTGAGCTTCATGCGCCAATGATGGGCCGCGCGCGGGTGCACCGCAATACGCCTCAGCGCGCCGTCGCGCGCCGGATTTCAGTCCAGGTGCAACTGCCGCTACGGCGGTCGATTGACGGTGGCGATGTGGTGCGGCCGCGATGAATGTGCGGTAGAAAGCGCACGCCACCCGGAGCACGCCTATGCACCTCGCCCGATTTCCGCGCCGCCGCTATACGGCGTTTCCGACGCCGGTTGAAAAGCTCAGCAATCTGACGCGCCATCTCGGCGGGCCCGAGATTTACATCAAGCGGGACGATCTGCTTGGGCTTGCGGCCGGTGGGAACAAGACGCGCAAGCTTGAGTTTCTTGTGGCGGATGCGTTGGCCCAAGGCGCGGACACGTTGATCACCGTTGGCGCGGTGCAATCGAACCATTGCAGACTGACGTTGGCTGCGGCCGTTCGCGAAGGATTGAAGTGCCGGTTGGTGCTCGAGCAGCGGGTGGCGGGCAGTTACGACGCCAAGGCGAGCGGGAACAATTTCTTGTTCGATCTCTTGGGCGTCGAGAGTGTGACCGTCGTTGATGCCGGGGCGGATCTCGCCGGCGCGATGCAGACGATCGCGGCGGATCTGAAGGCCCAGGGGCGCAAGGGTTATGTCATTCCGGGTGGTGGATCGAACGCGTTGGGCGCGTTGGGTTACGTCGCGTGCGCTGAGGAGTTGCTGGCGCAAACGTTCGAACAGGGATTGAAGCTCGACCACATCGTCGTTGCGAGCGGTAGTGCGGGCACGCATTCGGGGCTGCTCACCGGCCTCGTCGGCAACAACGCGCGTATTCCCGTCACAGGTATCAACGTGCGGCGGCCTCGGGCCGAGCAGGAAGGGAACGTGCACAAGCTCGCGCTCGACGTGGCGAAGCTTCTGGACGTGGCACCGCCCGCGCGCGAGGCAGTCACCGCGCTTGATGAGTGGGTTGGGCCCGGTTACTCGCTGCCGACGCCCGCGATGATCGAGGCCGTGCGGCTTCTCGCGCGGCTTGAGGGCGTGTTGCTAGATCCCGTTTACACGGGCAAGGCGATGGCCGGGCTGATCGATCTCGTGCGGCGGGGCGTGTTCAAGAAGGGTGAGAACGTGCTCTTCCTTCACACTGGCGGGTCGCCTGCGCTCTACGCCTATCAGCGCACGCTGCAGGGCGAATGAGCGGGCGCACGAAAGTCGTCGGCGTGCTGGGCGGCATGGGGCCAGCGGCGACGCTCGACTTCTTCGCGCGCGTCCTTGCACTCACGCCCGCGAAAACGGACCAGGATCACATCCGTCTGATCATCGACAGCAACGCCCAAGTGCCGAACCGCAATGCGGCGATCGCAGGGACTGGTCCCTCCCCTGCCCCGGTGCTGGCCGAGATGGCGCGCGGCTTGAAGCGTGCGGGAGCAGAGCTGCTCGTCATGCCATGTAACGCGGCGCACGCGTTTCTCGACGAGGTAAAGAGCGCGACGGATCTACCGGTGATCTCGATCATCGATGTTACCGTCGCGGAAACGCTGCGGCGCCGCACGGGCGTAAAGCGCATCGGTTTGTTGGCGGCCGAGGGCTGCATCAACGCGGGGCTCTACCAGCGTGCGTTCGCGGCGCATGGCGTGGACGTGATTTTACCGGACGCTGATCTTCGGACGCGGTT
Organism: Alphaproteobacteria bacterium; assembly: GCA_031365165.1. Lineage (GTDB taxonomy): Bacteria > Pseudomonadota > Alphaproteobacteria > Micropepsales > Micropepsaceae > SZUA-430. Next base: position 12,069 of record JANLXP010000603.1, on the reverse strand, counting down.
CATGGGTGCTCTGTCGCGCATCAAGAAAGGCGACATCGGCGAGGCGGTGAGGGCCGACATGCGTGCTATCGCAAACGCACTGATCGCGAACGACGCGGAGGCCATCATCGCGGGCTGCACTGAGGTGCCGTTGGTGCTGAGCGACGGCGACGTCGCGGTGCCGCTGATCAGTTCGACGGATTGCCTGGCGTTCGCCACGATTGCGGCGGCGCGGTAGCAGCGTCGGGAAATCCATTCGATTGTTAGTCACTGGTTGGAGATGCAACGCATGCGCTGGATTATCGTGATAGCAATCTTCGCACTATTTGGCATTGCATCATGGACGCTCAACGGTCGGCTGAAGTCGGCGCATCGGGAAACCTGGGAGCGCTTAGGTCACCCTGAACTGTTCGCAAACAGTTTCGAAGCGAGCATCAAAGTAACCAAGTTCCTGTTCAGCCAAGAATACCGGTCGCTGAATGATCGGTACGTCGCGACTTGCGTATGGGTCATGAGGGCGTTGATAGGCGCTCTCATTGTTAGTTCTTTGGTGCTTGCCAAGGACACTACGGGGACCTGATACCCGCTCAGCCGCATCGGCGGCGGCTCAAGCCCTAAATCGCGTAGTCGACGGCGTCGCTGTCGCCGACGCGGCGGCGGGTGGCGATGACGCGGCTGTGCAGGTTGACGATGGCGCGGCTGCCGGTGCGTTCGAAGAATGCGGGTACGATCGCGTGGACCACGCAGGCGAGACCCGCGGCGAGCAGCGGCACGCCGAAGCTCAGCGCCACGCCCATGTGTTCGAGGTACGTCTCGCCGACGGAGCGCGGGTGTTTCAAAAACAGCTCAAACATTGGCGGGCCCTCGAAACGGAACGTTGCGTGTGGCGGAAGATGCCCGCTTGGACCACCACAAATCAAGACATGTGTGCAGAGACCCGCGCCTAGAATCTGGCTGTTTCAGTGATTCGTTGGAGGGGTCCAATGGCGTTGTTTTTCCGCGCGTTTGCTGCAGTCGCTTTCGCGCTTTTGCTGGCTGGGTGTCAGACTTCGAATGAGAGCAACTTTCTGCCGCGCGATATGGCGCCGGCGTTCGCGACGACGGACGAACAGGCGTGGGAGCGGCTTGCCGAGCTTCCCTGGCCGCAAGGCGGGCAGCGCAAGTATCAATCATACGACGAGGCGCGGCGCGTGTTCTGGAAGAAGCTCTATCCGGACGGCGGGACTGAGCTTTATTGCGGCGTTGCCTTTGACGGGCAGAAGCGCGATGCGGTGAACGAAGCCTTGTCGGTGGAGCATGCGTATCCAGCGGATTCGATTGCCGAAACCGAGCCAGGCTGTACGGATCGCACGTGCTCCGTCACACGCGTGCAGCGCGCGATGGCCGATATGCAAAATCTCTGGCCAGCCTTTCTGCGCGTGAATTCCAGCCGCTCGAAGTTGCGCTACGGGCCGGTGGACGACGAGGCGCCGCGCCGGTTTGCTTCGTTCTGTCCGAGTTTCGAACGCAGCACCGGAAAGACGGCCGTTGTTGAGCCCCGGGACGACGTGAAGGGCGACCTCGCGCGATCGCTTATCTACATGCACTTCACCTATGGCCTGCCGCTCGAGAACGCGGTCAACGACAAGCATTTGCTTTTGGCCTGGCTCAGGTCCGATCCTCCAGATCAGGAAGAACTGCGGCGTAACGCATTGATCGACGGGCTTCAGGGCACGCCGAACCCGCTTTTGATGGATGCGTTCTTAGGATTCAACGGCGTTGCACCATGGACGTCGGCGATGCTCGTCCCGCTAACTCAATGAATTAGCCGTTGATCTCGTGTTCTGGCCTTAACTGATTCGCAAGCATGTTTTGCGAAAAGGTTAACTGCGCATTCAGGCTCTTCACGGTGGGGGGGCGTGGAGCGCCATTGAGGAGAACTGCATGAAAACAAAACTGACACTACTTGCGTCTACCGCCGCAGCGGCACTCGCTCTTGCTGTCCCCGCGGAAGCGGCGGGCAATTGGTACGTTGGCTTTATTGGCGGCGCGAACTGGGTGGAAGACCACTCATTCTCCGCTGCTACGGCACCAACAGTATCAGCCGACACGTTGACCTGGTCCACTGATGCGGACACGGGCTTTGTGATCGGTGGCGCCGTTGGCCTGAACCTCAGCAACATGATGAGTGGGCTTCGCGTCGAAATTGAAGCCGCGTACCGCGAGAACCAAATCGACGGTGCGTGGACGAGCAACACGGGCCCGCCCGGGGTATCCACCGGCACGCTTGATATCGATCACTCGACGTTCTCCGTCTTGGCGAACGCCTGGTACGATTTCCCGCTTGGCAATGTGGCACCCTACATTGGCGGTGGCGTGGGTTGGGCTGAAACCGAACTCGACGGCCACTACCTCGGCGGTACGACCGGTCCGTTCAACTTCTCGGACAGCGGCTTTGCCTGGCAACTTGGCGCGGGCATCAACTTCGACGTTTCGCCGAATGTGAAGCTCGGCGTTGGGTACCGGTACTTCAAAGGGCCCGACGTGACCGTGGGTTCGGTCCTCGTTGGAAACTCCGCGACTTCGGACGTCGATGCCGGCCAGCACGCTGCGCTGGTCAGCCTTACCTTCGGCATGTAAGCCGGAAAGACTTGAAGGCCGCCGCCCTCTTGACCGTGGGTGGCGGCGTTTTTATTCGGCAAGCAACGCGGCCAGGTGCTGCTTCCAGAGTGCTGCCCATGTGTGCGTGCCGTGGCCGCGAGTGTCAGCGCTTGCCGGGATGAGCACGAACTTTCCGTTTTTCAGGCGCTTTGCCTCGCGCTCGGCGATGCCGAGTTCCGGCGGATTGATGAAATCGTCGGCCGAGTTGATCCAAGTGATGCGGGCCGAGATGGTTTCAAGCTTCGGTCCGGGGTTGTAGTTGCGCGACGCGGCGAGTTGATAGAGCAGGTCGTTCGCGTCGAGGCCCGCGATGTTGCGCGCGACGGTTTCGGACGCGTATTTGTCGGCGGCGTCGCGCGTAGGGTAGGTCTCTTGCCAATTGATCGGCGCGCTGCCCGCGACCAGCAGCAGCGAGGCTGCGGTGCGTAACGCGCGGACGGGTTCGGTTTTGTAGTCGCCGTTCTTCCAATCCGGATCTTGCGTGATCGCATCCATCGCGAGCTTGCGCCACATGCGGTTGCGGCCCGCGATCTCGGCCGGCAGGCAAGCGAGCGGGAGCATCGCGTCTACGAAGTCTGCGTGAGTTTCGCCCCACACGAACGCATGCATGCAGCCCATCGAAGTTCCGATGATCGCGCGCAGATGATCGACGTTCAGACCCTTCGTCAGCAGCGCATGCTGTGCCTCGACCATGTCGTCGTAATCGTAGTGCGGGAAGCGCGCGTGCAGCCCGTCGCTCGGCTTCGACGATTTGCCGTGGCCGATGCCGTCGGGAAGAATGATGTAATGTGTCGCCGGATCGAGCAGACCACCGGGCGCGAAAAGGACATCGGCGAATTGCGGGCGAAAGAACTGTTTACCGTCACCGCCCGTGCCGTGAAGTATCATGACGGCGTTGGTAACGTGGCCGGATGCATCGCGCTCAGGCTTGCCCAGCGTCGTGTAGTGAAGGCGAAGCTCGGCCAGCTTCTCACCCGATTTGAACGCAAAGTCGTGCGCGCTGAAGTCGCCTTCGGTGGGCTGAAGCTTTACCGGCTCGGCGGCTGCTAAGGAAATAGAAAATAGAAGGTAGAAAATAGAGGACAACGTGGAAGCGCGGATCATCTTGGTATGCTCCTCGTGCGCCGATTGCGCCGCATGGTTGTCAGTATTCTGCCGACCTCGTCGATCAGTTGCCGCAGCCGGGCCGTATCGCCCGTTGGAAACCAGCCTAGTCGCTCGCATAGTGTTAGCAACGTCTCGGTCTCCGCAAGGGAACCGTGGGCGATAGCTAGATACTGAAGCTTCTCTTTCGCCGACTCCCGAGCCCATCCTTCCGCGATATTCGCCGGCACCGACACGGCGGCGCGCGTCAATTGCGAACGTATGCCGTAGGTCTCTTCGCGCGGCAATTTCGGTGCAAATCGGTAAACCTCTTGCGCCATCTCCATCGCCTTGCTCCAAATGACGCTCTCGCGGTAGTGCATCGGATGCCCTCTATTTTCTACATTCTATTTTCTCGCTTCTTGCGTTGCGAATCCATTGGAGAACGAAGAAATGCCTTGGCCCGAACCCGTTACATTGCGCGGCCGCTACGCCACGTTGGAGCCGCTAACACCGTCGCATCACGACGGGATGGTGGACGCCACGAAGGACGGCGATCTGTGGAAGCTTTGGTACACGAGCGTGCCGTCGCCGGAGGGGATGGCGAAGGAGATTGCGCGGCGGCTTGATCTTCAAGCGAAGGGATCAATGTTGGCGTTTGCCGTTTTGGATGCGGACGGACGCGCGGCGGGGATGACGACCTTCATGAACATCGACGCCGCGTCTAAGCGCGTCGAGATCGGATCAACTTGGTACGCGAAGCGCGTTCAGCGCTCGCCGCTCAACACTGAATGCAAGTTGATGCTGATGACCCACGCGTTCGAAGTGTTGGGCTGCATCGCGGTCGAATACCGCACGTCTTTTTTCAACCAGCAAAGCCGACGGGCGATCGAGCGCTTGGGCGCGAAACTCGATGGCATCTTGCGCAGCCATCAGCGGCACAGCGACGGCTCTCTCCGCGATACGTGCGTCTATTCAATTATCGCGAGCGAGTGGCCGGCCGTGAAAACGCATCTCGCGTTTCAACTCGGCCGGCCACGCTAGAGCATCAGTTCTTCGTCTGAGACTTCTCTAAGCTTTGCTTGGATTCTTCGGCGATCTGAGCCCATTCGCGCTTCGTGTGGCATTCCTTGCGGTTTTTGCCGAGGCGCGTTCCGGTTTCGGCCGGCAACTTCTTGCAGACAACTTCGTCCGGATTTTCGGCCGGCGTGGCTGGGTCAGCTGCAGGTTCGGCCGGAGCCGCGGTTTGACCTTCGGCGGCGGGCGGCTGTTGCTGCGTATCTTCCGCGGATGCGGTTGCGGCAAAGGACAAGAGCGCAACGGCGCACGCGGACACAAACGCATTACTCAAGAAACGCATGGAAACCTCTGGCGTGTTGGAATGGGGAACATTTAACCGAATTTGCAGGGGCTGCAACGGCCTACCCCCTAGCCCGGATGACAGGGTTCGTGCGCTGTGCTTAACGTTGCAGCGGCACCACGCCCGAGGTTCCATGACGGACAAGACAACACTCGAACTGCAGCGTTTTCGCGATTCCATCGACAATATCGATGCGGCGCTGATCCATCTTTTGGCCGAGCGGTTCAAGTGCACGCAGCAGGTTGGCGCGCTAAAAGCCGCAGCAGGCATGCCGGCCGCCGATCCCACGCGCGAAGCGGCGCAGATTGGCCGCCTTCGTAAACTCGCCGAAACGGCGAAACTCGATCCGGAGTTTGCCGAGAAGTTCTTGAACTTCATCGTGACCGAGGTGATCCGCCACCATATGGCGCATCAGGAAAACGCGAAGAAGTGACAGCACTTCTCCACACAATCCTTTTCTAATTCGCCATCCCGATCCGAAGCCAGTTGGAGCCGCAGCGGCTACATTTCAGGTGTTCGGCCACTGCTTCGATTCGGGTGTTGAGTTGTCTGGCGAAGGTGCGGCGCAACTCATACGGCTTCCAAATCCGGAAGTTCGGGCACGCGTCGCACATCACCACCAGATTCTGGCGCCGGTCGATGATCTGCCACATCCGCGAACCTTGCAGCTGTGTCTCGATGCGGTAGTGGGCGCGGTTGGGTTCGGGCATTGACTTAATGGAACAAATAGCGAACAATTAAGCGAGAATCACCCCACGCAAATGGTTCAACCGAATGACCGTGATTTTGTGGAAAGCCCGACACCCCGAGCGGCACGACAAAGCCGCCGCGCGCGAGACGCAGCGCCTCGCGGAGAAATTCGTCACCGGTCGCACCGGCAAGGACGTGCTGATGCCGCGTGTGCGGGAGGTTGCTGCAGCCGGCAAGTGCGAAGGCTGGACGCAGGTTTTGCTTGCGCTGGAGCTTGAGGACGTCGACGTGTCCCCGCTTCGCATTTGGGGCACGACAAAGGACAAAAGCGAGATCGACCGGCTGTGCGCCCGCGCGCGCGGACGCGGCTCACGCTTTGCGCCGTCGCGTTTCGGTGGGCGGACGGAGCGGCCCTAAGCCGAAACGGACGCGGCTGAGCACGTTCGGCGGCCAAGTTGGCGGGTCGCTGCCGGTCACGATGGCGCGTGCTTCACGGGTTGCTGCAGCATGGCCGCTTCGGCGGAGGACGTGCCTTGGACCTGAAGACGCTTAACGGCCATCACATCAACGGCATCGGGGGCGGCGTCGGGATTGTTCCGGCCGCAGCCGATGTGCAGACTTCGCCGATGGCAAAACCCCTGCGCAGCGTCGCGTCGATCGAGATTCCGGCGCGCGGATTTACTGTGGAGCGCAAATCCTATCCGGGCGGCCTCGTGGAAAACGCGGGGGGCGCGCCGGTTCATACGGTTTCGCTGATTGTCGGGCCGCCGGTGCGCGTCGATAGCATGCGCGGCGGGCGCCATCACATCGGGCTGATGCGGCGCGGCGACATGGATATAGTGCCGAAGGGCGAGGCCGCGCGTTGGATCGACGACGGACCGATTGAGCTTCTCGTCATGCGCATCGATCCTGGGTTCTTGAACAAGGTCGCGCAGAGCCTCGGACTTGATCCGAAGACGCTCGAACTTTTACCGCGCATTCAAGCGCGGGATGCGCAGATCGAGCATCTCGGCTGGGCGCTCGACGCCGCGTTGAGCGAGGGCAAGGACGTCGAACCGATGTTCGTGCAGGGCCTTGGCGTTGCGCTCGCGACGCGATTGATCAAAGAGCATTCGATCGTGCGGCATGCGCGCGTGAAGCGCGCGCTCAGCCGGCGCCAAACCAGCGACGTGTGCGATCACATCGACGCGAATTTGAACGAGCGGCTGACGCTTGCGCGTTTGGCGCAGGTCGCGGGCGTGAGTGCATCGCACTTCAAGGGCTTGTTTAAGGCTGCGATCGGCGTGCCGGCGCACCGCTATGTCGTGCGGCGGCGCGTGGCGCGTGCCGCCGAACTTATTCAGGCGGGCGGGTTGCCGCTCGCGAAGGTCGCGGCCGCGACGGGCTTTGCGCACCAGAGCCATCTCGCACGGGCGATGCGCGCCGTGATCGGGCGCACCCCCGGCGACTTGCAGCGTGAGGCGCGCTAGCGGCCCAGCACCCATCGCGCCGCAAGGGCGATCGGGACACCGACAAAGACCGTATGCGTAAATACCGTGCCGGCGAGTTGCCACGGATCCTTCGGGCGGAGTGCGCTGAACGCGGTTTGCAGGCGTTCGGTGGCGTCGGCGAGGCTTGTCGCGAAGTGACCGCTCGCGCCGGCGGCCGACAGCGGCACGACGACGTAATTCATCACCACATAGAGGACGAGGCCGTAGAGCAGGCCGCTGACGATGGGCTCGACGGTTAGTGTTTTGACGCGCGTAGCAACAATGACGAAGACGGCAGCCATGATGGTTGCGATCATGAAGTGCGTGGCCAGGCCGAGCGCGGCGGTCGCTAAGCCGCCGTCACGCGATGCGTCGCGACCGATCCAACCCGCCGCCACAGACTGCAGCACCTGAACCGGCGTCAGGCCGTAGCTCAACGGACCGTAGACGACGAAAGCGTAGAGAATGTCGAGGACACCGGCTGCCGCCCCGCCGATCAAGATTGCCCGTGTTGTCCCGCTCACATTGCTGCCCCATCGATTGCCGTTCACCATTGGGCGATAGAAGGGCGGGCGAGCGACCGTCACAAGCGGGCGCCTGGGCTCGCGCCAAGCTTTGTTGTCCGAACGTGCTCTGCCCTGTCTCTTGGGACTTGAACTGGGGTGCGGACGGGTGATTGGGTCGACGCTAACACTAGGTGAGCGCATGACGATCAAGATTTGGAACTTCCCGCGTGGGGCGCGCGGGATTCGTCTCTTCTGGCAGTGCGAAGAGATGGGGCTGCCCTATGAGGCGGAGGCCGTGAACTTTCCGGTGAGCGACGCATACCGCGCGCTCAACCCGATCGGCAATGTGCCGTTCCTGCAAGACGGCGAGGTGGCGATCAACGAGTCCGTCGCGATCATGCTCTATCTGGCTGAGCGTTATGGCCCGACGCCGTTGTTGCCGAAGAACGATCCGGTGGCGCTGGCGCGTGTGCTGCAGCTCACCGTGTTCAGCGAGGCTTCGATGGGCGCCTTCGTCAACACGCTGTTGATGGCGAAGTTCGGCGCACCGGACGCGGACAAGCAGAACTGGTCGCAACGCGCGCAAGATCAACGGCTCGACCAGTTCGTCACCTTCGTCGAGACGACGCTTGGCGACCGGCCGTATCTCGTGGGCTCTGGTTTGACGCTCGCCGACATTTCGGTGATCACCGCGCTTGGGATTGCGGTCGGCGCATTGGGCAAAGTGCTGCCGGCGCCGCTTGCGGCCTATCGCGAACGGCTGCAGGCGTTGCCGACCTATCAGCGTGCGCGGGACAAGCAGCAACGATGAAGGTCGCAGGCAAAACGGTTGGCTCGTATCTCGCGGCACTGCCGGCAGAACAGCGCGCGACGCTGGAGCGGTTGCGCCGTTCGATATTGGCCGCAGTCCCGAAGGCGACCGAGGGGATCAGCTACGGCGTCCCCACTGTGTACATCGATGGGCGCATGTTGGTGTCGTACGGCGCTTGCGCGAAGCACTGCTCGTTCTATCCGGGATCGGTTCTGCAGTTGCTCGAGGTCGATCTCAAGAGATACAGCACGTCGAAGGGAACCATTCGCTTTCCCATCGGCAGCGCTTTGCCCGCGACGCTTGTGCGCAGAATCGTGAAGGCGCGCATTGCGCAGCAAGCTGCGCAGGCGGCGAAGCGCAAGGCGCGCTAGCCTCGACATCGTTTCCGGCTGCTGGTAATCGAGCCTGAACGACCGGGACCGCCATTCATGAAGTACCTGCACACGATGTTGCGCGTCGGCAATCTTGACGCTGCTATCGACTTTTTCGTCAACAAGCTGGGCCTGACAGAGACGCGGCGGATCGAGAACCAGGGCGGGCGATTTACGCTCGTCTTTCTCTCCGCGCCTGAAAGCCCGGATGCGGAGATCGAGCTCACTTACAATTGGGACGAACACGAGTACGCAGGCGGGCGCAATTTCGGGCACCTCGCGTTCGCGGTCGACGACATCTACGCGACGTGCGAGCGGCTGATGAAAGCGGGCGTGACGATCAATCGTCCCCCGCGCGACGGACGCATGGCGTTCGTGCGCTCGCCGGATCAGATTTCGATCGAGTTCCTGCAGAAAGGCAAGGCGCTGGCGCCGCAAGAGCCGTGGACGTCGATGGGGAACGTGGGCGTGTGGTGACGCCCATGAACATCCCGCCCCGCCGTACCGGCGTGCTCGAACGGCCGGATTGCCGTATCCACTATGAGGTGATGGGCGAAGGGCCTGCGATCGTTTTTGCGCATGGGCTTGGCGGCAATCATTTGTCGTGGTTTCAGCAGGTGGCGCACTTCGCGCCGCGTTTCACGTGCGTGACGTTTGCGCATCGCGGGTTTCATCCGTCGTCGGTGTTGGCGGACGGGCCTGAGCCGAGTGCGTATGCCGGTGACTTGGCGGCGCTGATCGAACACTTGAAGCTCGACGACGTGCGCATTGTTGCGCAGTCGATGGGCGGGTGGTCGGCCGTCGAATTTGCGCTGACGAAGCCCGCTGGATTGAAGGCGCTGGTGCTCGCGTGCACGACGGGCACGATCGACCCGCTGCAGATCGGCGAGCCGGAGCGGACGCGGCTAAACACGTGGCTGCAGACCGAGGCGCCGAAGGCCCCTGCCCTGTTTGCGCGCGGCATTCATCCGGCGGCGGGCGAGCGCATGATGCAAGAGCAGCCCGCGATGCATCTGCTCTATCGCCACATCAGCGATCAAAACGCGGGCCTTGAAGTGATGAAGGTCGGCGCGCGGCTGATGGCGATGCGCACGCGCGCACCTGCCGCGTTGAACAGCGTCGCCTGCCCGATCCTCTTTATCTCTGGCGACGAAGACATCGTGATCCCGCCGTTTGCGGCCGATGCCATCGCGCGTGTCGTTCCGAACGCAAAGGTGGCGCATATTCCGGACGCCGGACACTCCACCTATTTCGAGCGGCCGGCGGCGTTCAACGCTATCGTCGACGAATTCCTGCACACGCTTTGAGGCAATCACCAATGTACCGATCGACAATGGCCACGCTGCTTGTGCTTTTCATTGCCTTGACTGCCCTGTTCGGCACGGCGCCAGCACGCGCGGATGCCGAGCTGCAGAAGTTGCTCGAGCAAACGCTCGTTGCCGCGCGTGACAAGGATCAGCTACCCGGGGTCGCCGCCATCGTGCAGATCAACGGCAAGATCGAAGCCGAAGCGGCACTGGGCGTGCGCGCGCTCGGGCATCCGGAGCCCGTCACGACAAACGACCGCTGGCATATCGGGTCCGACACGAAGGCGTTCACCGCGACGATGATCGCGCGCTTGGTCGAGAAAGGCGTAATGCATTTCGACGACACGCTAGCGGCGTCATTTCCCGCGCTCGCGAAGGATATGGACCCTGCCTACCGCGCGGTGACCGTCGCCCAACTCTTGTCGCACACATCGGGTCTGCCGCCGCTGACCGACGACAAGGACCTGCCCGCGTTCATGGCGGCGATCGCCACGGCAAAAGACGTCAAAGGCCAACGCGCCGCCATCGCGCGCACCTATCTCACGCAACCGCCAGGCTCGAAAGCGGGTGCGTTCAAGTACTCCAATCTCGGCTTCATCATCGCCGGTGCCATCGCCGAGGCACGCACCGGCAAGGCCTGGGAGGACCTGATCCGCGAAGAGATCTTCGCGCCGCTCGGGATAAAAAATGCGGGCTTCGGCGTGCCTGGTACTACAGGCAAGACGGACCAACCCTGGGGACACAACGAAGTCGCCGGCAAACTCGTGCCGCTCGATCCTGCAAACCCGGACGGCGACAACCCGGCGGCACTAGGGCCTGCGGGTACGATCAACATCGCGCTCAAGGATTGGCTGCTGTTCGTGCAGGATCAGCTCGACGGCGTGCACGGGCGCGGCAAACTTCTAAAGCCTGAGACTTATCGCAAGCTTCACACGCCGGTGAGCGAAGTCTACGCCTTCGGCTGGGGTGTGAAGCTGGGACCCGACGGCGTGCCGCTTCTGCTCACGCACTCCGGCAGCAACGGTTACTGGCTCGCCGACGTTCGCATCATGCCGAAACACGACATGATTTTCCTGGTCGTAACCAACGCCGGAAACGAGGCTGCCAACGCTGCGATCGGCGATATCGGCAAACCGCTGAAGGATCGCCTGAAGCCGTTCGACTAAGCGGCCGCGCGTTTCTTGACAGCCATGGATTCTTCTTCCGCATCTTGCGCGGGGCCCAGCCATTCGACGACCGTCTTGCCGTCGGCGATGCGTTTGTCGCGCAGGAAGAAGCTAATGATTTCGTGGAACCACACGCGCCGGCCCATCTTGTAATACCAGCGGATCGCGTGGTGGATCTTCTTGTCGGGGTGCCAGATCAGGCGGCTGAGCGCGCGCGGGCGAGCTTGCGCGGCCACTTCGATGAACTTCACCCAGAGGAACACGCGCCATGGCGGCATGTGGCGCATCGAGAGCACCTGGTGCTTGTAGTCCCACTTGCTCTGATCTTCTTGAATGACGCGGCGCTGTTCGACCAGGCGGTAGTACGGCGTCCAGCGGTGCGGTGTGGCGTAGAGCGTTATGATCTGGTCGGGGTCGTAGGAGACGAGTTGGCGCAAGCCTTGCCAGAAGTCGCGGTCGGTTTGTTCGTCGAAGCCTGCGACCCAGGTTGCGAGCGACAGGATACCGTGTTGGCGCAGGAGGCGGATTGCCTCGCGGTCATCTGACGTGCTCGCGCCCTTCTTGATGAGATCGAGCGTTGCCTGGTCCGTGTTCTCCATACCCATCAAGAAGCGTTCGAAGCCCGCCTTCTTGTAGAGGTGCAGAATATCGGCGTAGCGCACGATGTCACCCGCACGGGTGGAGCCG
>JANLXP010000599.1:0-1005 GCA_031365165.1 Alphaproteobacteria bacterium | reverse complement strand
CCCATCTCGTTGCCGGCTGTGACGTCGAGCGCCGCCGCCGTGTCGCGCACGCTGCGCGTCACCACACCCTCGCACACGAGGCCACCCATAATGTCCCCGAGATCAGGTCCAAGCGGATTGCGCCCGCGCGTCGGCTTCAAGCCTACAAGCACGTTCGCCGAGGCCGGCGCCCGGATCGAGCCGCCACCGTCGTTCGCGTGCGCAATCGGCACGATCCCGGCGGCCACCGCGCATCCCGATCCACCCGACGACCCGCCGACCGAATGGTCGAGCTCCCATGGGTTGTTGCACGCACCGTAGAGACGCGGCTCCGTCGTCGGCACCAATCCGAACTCCGGGACGTTCGTCTTGCCGAGCGAGATCAAACCCGCACCCGTGAAGCGGCGCACCAGCGTCGCGTCATGCGGGGCAGGGGCCGGCGGAATAAAGTTCGAGCCCTGTCGCGACGGCACTCCTTTCTGCGCACCCAAAATGTCCTTGAGCAAAAACGGAACCCCGGCGAACGGACCGGCAAGGGGCAGCTTCGCCGCCGACCGCGCCCGCTCATACGTCTTGAAGACGACCGCGTTCAGCTTCGAATTGTGCCGCTCGATCCGCCCGATCGCCTCCTCAACCAACTCGGCAGCGCTGACATCCTTCTTCGCCACCAACTCGGCCAATCCAAGCGCGTCGTACTTTGCATAATCCGCGATTGCCATGTCGTATCCTCAAAATAGATCGTCGCGATTCACACTAGCGTCGTGCTAGGGACAAGTCACGATCAGCAAAAAATGCACGGGGGACGCGAATGCCGACGCGCTTTTGGATATGCCTGGGCATTCTTGCGCTTGGCCTCACCGGGGCACCAGCCGAGGCGCGCAAAGCGAAGCCCGCGCCCGTCGACATGGCGGCGCGAATACTGCCCGCGCCACCCGCTGCCTTGGCGGACGCGGTCAAATCGTTCGTCAAAGTGCCGACGGGCAAGATCGCGCTCGTCCACGTGCCCATCATCGACGGAACGGGTGC
>JANLXP010000557.1:0-1078 GCA_031365165.1 Alphaproteobacteria bacterium | reverse complement strand
GGATCGTAGCCGAAGCCCAGCGTGCCGCGCGGCGGCCAGACAAGCGCGCCGGTCACACGGCCTTCGAAGGTTTCGGCATGACCGTCGGGCCAAGCGATGGCAAGCGCGCAGACGAAATGGGCCGTACGATCCTTCGCGCCGCTGTCCCGCAGGCGCTCATGCACCTTTTGCATGGCATCGCGGAAGTCTTTGCGGGGGCCTGCCCAGCGTGCCGAAAGGACGCTGGGTTCGCCGTCGAGCGCGTCGACGCAGAGGCCGCTGTCGTCGGACAACGCGGGGAGGCCCGACGCCTGTGCGGCCGCATGCGCTTTGATGAGCGCATTGCCGACAAACGTCGGTTCGGTCTCCTCAGGCTCGCCGAGCGCCAGGTCGGCTGCCGAAATCGCTTCGATCGCGAACGGGGCGATCAGGTCCGCGATCTCGCGCACCTTTCCCGGATTGTGGCTTGCGACGACGAGGCGCTTTTCGGTGAGACGGCGTGACATGGTCAGCGTTCAATGGCGCTGCGTTGCAGGTCGACGAGTTCGCCAATGCCTTTGCGGGCGAGCGCCATGAGTTCGAGAAACGAGGCTTCGCTGAACGGTTCGCCTTCGGCGGTTCCTTGCACTTCGACGAGGGCGCCTGCGCCCGTCATCACGAAGTTCGCATCCGTCCCGGCACTCGAGTCTTCGTCGTAATCGAGGTCGAGGACGCAGGCGTTGTTGTGGATGCCGCACGAGATGGCGGCGACGTGATCCTTCAGCGGGATCGCTTTGATGAGACCGTCGCGCTTCATCATCTGGAAGCATTTGTGGAGTGCTACGAATGCGCCCGTGATGGACGCAGTGCGCGTGCCGCCGTGGGCTTTAATGACATCGCAGTCGTTGACGATTTGGCGCTCGCCGAATCCTTTCTGGTCGGTGATCGCGGGGCGCGCGCGGCCGATCAGGCGTTGGATTTCGAGTGTGCGGCCGGATTGTTTGCCTTGTGCCGCCTCGCGACGCATGCGTTCGCCGGTTGCGCGGGGCAGCATGCCGTATTCGGCGGTGACCCAGCCTTTGCCGGTGCCTTTCAGAAAGGGCGGAACGCTGTTTTCGAG
>JANLXP010000503.1:0-9288 GCA_031365165.1 Alphaproteobacteria bacterium | reverse complement strand
ATGCCGAGCGTTGCGTAGAACAGGGCAAAGGCAAAGCCCGTGAGCAAACCCAACGCCGTGTCGGAGATGTTCAGGTCCGTCTTTATGTGCTCGGCGACCGCGCCCATGATCGTGCGGTCGAGGTAGCTTGAGGTGTAGGCCAGCGTGAGGATGAAGAGCGCGTAGCTGCGGTGACGCTTGACGTGTTCAGGTATCTGCACGGCGCCCGTGGGCGCCGCGGCTACGGCCTCGGCCATTCGTCCTCCCGCCGGGTCGTCTACGCGCGCCCTGTGCTTGGCGGCGAGGGTAACGCGCAAACGCTCTTGCATGCAACGCGGCGCCGGTGGTTTATCGCCACCAAACCTAAGCTGAACGTACCTAAGGGCTTCACGATGACATCGTTATTCGCCGACTTGCTCGTCATCGACTGTGCGAGTTTTATCGCGGGACCTGCGGCCGCGACGATCATGTCGGATTTTGGCGCGCGGGTGATCAAGATCGAGCCGCCGGGCGCGGGCGACAGTTATCGACAGCTGATCAAGACCCCGGGGATGCCGACTGCGGCGCGCGACTATTATTGGACGCTCGACAATCGCAACAAGGAGAGCCTGGCGCTCGACCTCAAGCACGAGGCGGCGCGTCCGGTGTTCGAGACGCTGCTCAGACGGGCCGACGTTTTTATCACGAACTTCCCCGGTCCAATCCGCGACCGGTTACGCCTGCGTCCGGAGGATATGTTCGCGCTGAACCCACGTTTGATCTACGCATCGCTCACACCGTACGGGGAGGAAGGGCCCGAGAAGGACCGCACCGGTTACGACGCCACCGCGTATTGGGCGCGCTCGGGCTTGATGGATGCCGTACGCGCGACGACAACGACCGAGCCTGCGATTTCGGTTCCGGGCATGGGCGATCATCCGACGGCGATGACGCTTTATGCCGCGATCGCGACCGCGCTTTACAAGCGCGAACGCACTGGCAAGGGCGGCGTTGTCTCTACCTCACTGCTTGCGAACGGATTGTGGTCGAACGCTTGTTACATGCAGGCGGTGCTGTGTGATGCCGATATGTCGGTGCGGCTGCAGCGCGGCATGCGCGGGCCGTTGACCGAACTCTATGGGTGCAAGAACGGGCGCTGGTTCATGCTGGTGCTGCTCAATCAGGCGCGCGAGTGGCCGCTGCTGCTCGGCTGTATCGGCAAACCGGAATGGGCGAGCGATCCGCGCTTCGCGACGCCCGCCGATCGCAAGACGAACGCAGCGGTTTTGTTGCATGAGCTTGAGCAGATCTTTGCCGCGCGCGATTGGCATGATTGGCGCGCGGCTTTCATGAAGGCCGGCATCACCTTCGGCCCGATCGCTAAGCCTGCCGACCACGTCGACTGCCCGCAGGTCGCGGCCAACAATTTCTTGCCGCAGTTTGCGGACGAAACGGGATTGCGCACCGTCGACAGCCCCTTGCAGGTGGCGGGCGAGGTCAAGCACGCGCCGCGTATGGCGCCGTCCATCGGCCAGCACACGCGGCCCATTCTTGCGGAATTCGGCGTGGCCAGCGACGCGATCGACAAGATGATCGCCGCCGGCGCTGCGGCCTAACCATATTCAACGCAACGGAGAGTTCGAGATGAAAGAGTTCGCGGGCAAGATCGCCGTCATCACAGGTGGCGGCACGGGCATGGGGCGGGAGCTTGCCAAGCAGCTCGTCGCGGAGGGTTGCACGGTCGCGATGTGCGACGTGTCGGCCGAGAACATGGCGGAGACGAAGCGGCTTTGTCAGGCACAGGCGCCGCAGGGCACGCGCGTCACGACGTTCGTGGCAGACGTGTCGAACGAGGAGCAGATTCTGCGCTTCAAGGATGCGGTGGCGCGCGAGCTCGACACTGATCACATCCACTTGCTCTTCAACAATGCCGGCATCGGCGGCGGTCCCAGCTTCGTGAATAGCCCGCGCGAGGAGTGGGAGCGGACGTTCAACGTCTGCTGGTACGGCGTCTATTATTCCTGCCGTGCGTTTTTGCCGATGATCTTGAAAGCGCGCGAGGCGCACATCGTCAACACGTCGAGCGTGAACGGGTTTTGGGCGTCCTTGGGACCCACACGCGCGCATACGGCCTATCCGGCGGCGAAGTTCGCGGTGAAGGGGTTCACGGAGGGATTGATCAACGACCTCCGCCTGAACGCGCCGCATGTGAAGTGTTCGGTGGTGATGCCGGGGCACATCGGGACTTCAATCATCGAGAACTCACGCAAGGTGCTGACCGGGCACAGCATCGCCGAAATGACGGGCAAGGAACTTGCCGACGCGCGGCGATCGATCAAGTCGATGGGCTTTCCCGGCGATGCGATGAGCGACGAGCAAATCCAGCAGATGATGACGGAGATGGCGCGTCAATTTGAGACTAACGCGCCGACGAGTGCGGCAGAGGCTGCAACCATCATTCTCAACGGCGTGCGCGAGGAGCGCTGGCGTATCCTGATTGGGAAGGACGCCGAGACGATGGACGGGCTGGTGCGCGAGGCGCCGGAGCTGGCCTACGAGCAGGCGTTTATCGAGCGGCTTCAAGCGGCGGGGCATTGGCGGGCGTTCTGACGCGTGATTGCCGTCACTGGCGTAGCCGGCCGGTGGTGTGGTGATCTGAGCGTTATGACAACGATATCGCGCCGAACCGTGCTGGCGGCTGCTGCTGCCTGCACCTTCATTTCCGCCGCTTCGGGCAAACCCCGGATCGATCTCGACAAACGTGCGCTCGCCGCGCTTGAGCAAAAATCCGGTGGGCGGCTCGGTGTGTGTGCGATCGACACAGCGTCCGGGCGCACGTTGATGCATCGCGGGGACGAGCGGTTTGCGATGTGCTCGACGTTCAAGTTGCCGCTCGCGACTGCGATCCTGCAGCGCGCCGATCAGGGGAAGCTGAACCTCGACACTGTGGTGGCATACGGTAAGGCCGACATGGTGCCCTATGCGCCGGTGACGGAGAAGAACCTCGCGAACGGCGGTATGACGATCCGCGAGCTGGTCGAAGCTGCTCAGACGACGAGCGACAATGTTGCGGCCAATCTGCTGCTGAAACAGATCGGCGGGCCCACAGGCTTCACACAGTTTTTCCGCGATATCGGTGATGAGGTTACGCGGCTGGATCGGTTCGAACCCGATATGAACGGCGGCGGTGTGGCTGGCGACGAACGCGATACGACGACGCCTGCTGCAATGGCTGCGACGGTCGCGAAGATTTTCGGGAAGGGTCTGTTGGCGGACGATTCCCGCGCGCTGCTGACGCAATGGATGATCGATACGAAGACCGGGCTGAAGCGGGTGCGCGCCGGCCTGCCCCAAGACTGGAAGGCGGGCGACAAGACCGGCACAGCCATGGACGGCAAATTCGGCAAGTACAACGATGTCGCCGTGGCGTGGCCTAGCGACCGCGCGCCGATCGTGGTCGCGTCCTATTTCAACGTTCCCCAGACAAGCGATGCGATCGAGGATCGGTACCAAGCGGTACATGCCGAGGTTGGGCGGATCGCGGCCGCTTGGGCGGGCTAGACGCGGGGGCCACCTCCACCTAACCTCCGGCAAAACACAACATAGCCGGAGGAAGCGTTCATGTCGGCTGCCTTTCAGACGACCAGCAGCAAAGCGTGGTCGATGCCGCTCTCGCAAATCGACGTCAGCAAGGCGGAACTGTTCGAGCGCGACGAGCATTGGGATTATTTCGCGCGGCTTCGTAAGGAAGATCCGATCCACTTCTGCCCCGAGAGCGAGTTCGGGCCCTACTGGTCGATCACGAAGTTCAAGGACATCGTGCAGGTCGAGACCAGCCACAACGTTTTCTCTTCCTACCCCGATATCGTGATCGGCGACGCGCCGGCGGAGTTCCGCCCGCCGATGTTCATCGCGATGGACCCGCCGATTCACGACGACCACCGCAAAGTCGTGACGCCCGCCGTCAACCCGCAACGGCTTTCCGAGCTTGAGCCCATCATCCGCGAACGCGCCGGGAAAATTCTCGATGCGCTGCCGTTGAACGAGACGTTCAATTGGGTGGACAAAGTGTCGATTGAACTGACGACGCAGATGCTGGCCACGCTTTTCGATTTCCCATGGGAGGACCGGCACCTCCTGCCCTATTGGTCGGACGTGACGACGGCATCGGAGACCGTGGGCGTCAACACGCTGCCGGCCGAGAAGCGGCAAGAAATTCTTATGGAGTGCCTCGCCTATTTCACGCGGCTGTGGAACGAGCGCGTGAACACGGACAAGCCCGGGTTCGACTTCATCTCGCTGCTCGCGCGCGGCCCCTCGACCAGGGACATGTACAAGGATCCCATGCTCTATATCGGAACGCTGATGCTGCTGATCGTTGGCGGCAACGACACGACGCGCAATTCGATATCGGGCGGGGTTGTCGCGCTGAACCGCAATCCGAAAGAATTCGACAAGGTTCGTGCCAACCCTGAGCTCGTGACGTCGATGGTGTCGGAGATCATCCGCTATCAGACGCCGCTTTCGCATATGCGCCGGACGGCGCTTGCCGATGCGGTCGTCGGGGGCAAAACGATCCGTAAGGGCGACAAGGTCGTGCTTTGGTACATCTCCGGCAACCGCGACGAGACGGAAATCGAGCGGCCGGACGAGTTCATCATCGACCGCCCCAATGCGCGGCACCACATCTCGTTCGGCTTCGGCATCCACCGCTGCATGGGAAACCGCGTGGCGGAGATGCAGCTCAAGATCGTTTGGGAAGAAATCTTGAAGCGCTTCAAGCGGATCGAGCTTATGGGTGAACCGGTGCGCACGAGGTCAAACTTCGTACACGGATTTACCGACGTGCCCGTGCGGCTCACGGCGTGACGATGGTCATTGGCGCTCTGCTCTTCGTCAACGCTCTTGTCACGATCCTTTGTTTTCTAGCTCTGTGGTTGGTGGCGTTGCGTCTGAAGGACGTGAGCTTCATCGACAGTTGGTGGGCGCTTGGGCTCGTCGTGACGGCGTGGGTGAGTTTCATGAATGCGCCAGGCTCCGCGCATTCGTTGGCGCTTGTCGCATTGTGCACGATTTGGGGGCTTAGGCTCGGTCTCTACCTGCTGTGGCGCTGGCGCAGTCACGGGGTGGACCGCCGCTATGCGGCGATCCTCGGCAGGCTCAAGACCAAGCGCGGTTGGAGCTTTGCGTGGGCGTCGCTGGTAATGGTGTTCGCACTGCAGGCGCCGTTGCAGTGGATCGTGAGTCTGCCGGTGCAGGTTGGACAGATGGGGCCTCCCGCACCGCTTGGGGCGCTGGCGTGGAGCGGCGTTGCGCTCAGCGTCGTCGGCATCTTGTTCGAGTCGATCGGCGATTGGCGGCTAACGCAGTTTCGCGCCGATCCGGCGAACGCGGGCAAGGTGCTCGACACGGGCCTTTGGCGCTTCACGCGGCATCCGAACTATTTCGGCGACGCTTGTGTTTGGTGGGGGCTTTATCTGATCGCGGCAGATGCCGGGTTTGGGATGTGGGCGCTGCCTGGGCCGGTGTTGATGACCTATCTGCTGACGAGCTTGTCGGGCGTGCCTACGGTTGAGGGACATCTCAACCGCTCGAAGCCGGGCTATGACGCTTACGTCCGGCGCACGTCCGGGTTTATTCCGCTGCCGCCGCGGCAGGCCTGATCGTCAACATCGCGCGGACACCGCCGCCGTCGCGATTGGCGAGCGTCAAATCGCCGTCGTGGGCGCGCGCGACCGCGCGGGCCAACGTAAGACCAAGGCCTAGGCCACCCTTCCCCAGGCCGGCGTTGCCGCGCACGAACGGTTCGAACAAGCGATCGGTCGCACCTTGCGGCAGGCCGGGCCCTTCGTCGTCGACTTGGATCGCGACGCGGTCGCCGGTGTGCAAAACGGAGACTTTGGCGCGGACGCCGTATTTGACCGCGTTCTCGATCACATTCCGGGCCGCGCGTTTGAGGGCGTTTGGGCGGCAGAGCGCACCGGCGGCTTGCGCGTGCGTGAAGGCGACGTCGCCACCTATGTCGGCAAGATCGGCACAAACGCTCTCGACCAACGCCGCAACGTCGACGTCGCGCATGGGCTCTTCGCCGAGCCCCGTTCTGGCCGCATCGAGGGCCGCTTCTGTCATCGCTTGGAGTTCGTCGAGGCTTGCTTGCATGCCTTCTTTGACTGCCCGGTCGTCGATGAATTCCGTTTTCAGCTTCAGCGAAGTGATCGGCGTGCGCAGATCGTGCGCGATCGAGCCTAGCAGCGTGCGCTGGTTGTCCAGCATCGTCATCAAGCGGCGCGACATCGCGTTGAACGACTGCGCTGCGGTCTTGAGCACGGCTGGGCCGCTCTCGGGAATTGGGGCGACGGCTTGGCCTTGCGCCATACGGGCCGATGCTTCCGACAGGCGCTGGAGTGGGCCCGAAAAGCGCAGCGCCAGCCAAATTGCGACGAGCACGAGAGCGATCGATGCGACGGCGGCCGATAGCAAGAGGCCCGGCAGCAGGTTCGCGCCCTCGGGCCAGAAGAACTCGGCATTCAGCCAACGTCCGGGCGTGAGTGCGACCGCAACGCTCAAGCGTTCGATGTTCGTGCGCTTCTTCGGCATGAAAGGAAACACGTCCGGCGTGCCGCGTTTGGCGACCCGGACATCGGCGGACGCGGGCATCCCCAATGCGGTCTTGAGTTTGCTCTCGGCCGCGGCGTCGCGCTCGGCATCGGCAGCGACACGGGGGACCTTGCCGATCGACACCCGCTCGCGACGAACGGAGGCGACTTTGAACAGCGCCTCGTGTTGGCGTTCCGGCAGCGTGGCCAGTAGGCTTATGAGCGCGGTCATGCGGCTTTCGAGCGTGCTTTGGCGTTCGGCCCTTACTTCGAGAGCGCGCTGGTATTCGGCAATGGCAAAGGTCACTGCATTCGAAACAATCAGTGCCAGCAGCACAGCTATCGAAAGCTCGAGCCACAGAGGAATACGCCGGAGCTTCATGTTGCGACGGGCTCGGCCGCGAAGACGTAGCCGCCACCGTAGACGGTTCGGATGATCTTCGGGGCGCTTGGGTCTTGTTCGATCTTGCGGCGAAGGCGCACGATCGCATTGTCGACGGCACGGTCGAAGGCGGCGGCATCGCGGCCACGGGTCAGATCGAGTAGCTGATCTCGGGTAAGCGTCAGATTTGGACGCTCGATCAAAGCGCATAGCAAACGGTACTCGCCGTTGGACAACGCAACGCCAACGCCGGTTTCGTCGCTCAACTCGTGCCGTACAAGATCCAACGTCCAGCGGTCGAACTTGATGCGGCCGGACGATGGTTCGCGCTTTGGCGGCATGGCGTTCACGCGCTTCAAGATGGCGGCGATGCGGGCGATCAGTTCGCGCGGGTTAAAAGGCTTGACCATGTAGTCGTCCGCGCCGAACTCCAGCCCGAGGATGCGGTCGACCTCTTCACCGCGGGCGGTCAGGAACAGGACCGGGATCGCGTTCGTTTCGCGCAGACTGCGGCAGAAGCTGAGGCCGTCTTCGCCCGGCATCATGATGTCGAGAACGATGAGGTCGAACGCGTGGGTGCGCAGGTGCTTGCGGGCCACGGCGGCGCTTTCGGCGCCGGTCGCGCGATAGGCGCTCTTTTGCAAGTACTTGACCAACGGCTCGCGAATCTCGCGCGCGTCGTCGACAACCAGAATGTGTGGGCCTGCTTCGCTCATGACGTGATCTTGCCGAAGCGTGTTTTGCGGGTGGCGGAAAGATTGTCGCAAACTGTGTCAGAAGAACGGCGGCGCGACAGGTCGCGACCGTTGTTCGCGTGCGCCGTTCCGGGCCAGCAGGCAGCATCTCTTCGTCAGCCCGCACTTTCGTGGGCTCATTTCGAAGGGAGACCTCCAATGATGATCAACAAGACCTGGGCGATGGTGGCTGCGGGGACACTGGTCCTGGCGGCCGGGGCGGTCGCCGTCGCGCTGGGCGCCGACTGGGGCGCGCCGAAGGCCTCGCGAGCGAGCGCCAGCGCGGGGACGGCCGGCGCGATGCGGTTCATCCCGTACGACACGGACAAGGACGGCCGGGTCACCCGGGCCGAGGTCGATGCGGGCATTACCGCCCAGTTCACGGCCGCCGACACGAATACGGACGGAAAGCTCGATGCGGCTGAAATCATCCGCTTCAACGACAAACGCAAGGCCGACCGGCGCGCGCGATACGAGGCTTGGAAGGCGAAGGCCGCAACCCTTGGCGTCGATCCGGGCCGGCCGCCGTCCGACCGCGACACGGTGGACACGCTACGGGCCGCCGACTGGAATTTGGACGGCGTCATCACACCGGAAGAGTTTGGCGGCAAGCTACGGGGCCTGGCCATGCGCGCCGACCGCAACGGCGACGGCATCATCAGCACCGATGAGATGAAACGCAAAAGCACGGGGCGCAAGAAGGAACCCGCGGCGGCGAAGTGAAAAGATACCGCCCCCCACTGCGGGGCGGTCGAGATTTCAAGCGAAGCGCAGAAATTTCGGGTGGGGGGCGAGCCCCCCGGAGAGGCACCTCAATGGCCCACGAGTTTGCAAAGCACCTTCGCCGTCAAATGACCGGACCCGAACTTACGCTCTGGCGGGAATTGCGATCACTCAGAAAGACCGGCTTCATCATCCGGCGGAAGTCGCCGTTTGGCATCTACATCGTGGACTTCGTGTCGCACAGCGAGCGCTTGGTAATCGAAGTGGATGGCGTTTCGCACGAGGGTTCACAGCAGAAGGCGCACGATACGAAGCGAACGACGTTCATCGAGTCGCGCGGATATGCTGTGGTTCGCTTTTCGAATGACGACGTCTTGTACGGCACCGGCAGCGTCGTCAACCGCATCAAGCAGATGTTGGTGGAGCGGCGCGCAACGAAGTTTACGGCGATGCCGCTCCGTATTCGAGCGGAGTTCCCCCCACCCGCCTACGCCGACGCTTCGGCGGGCGAGTTTTTGCATCACTTGGCCCCCGAAGCTCTTGAGCGAAGGGGGCCCGAACCTTCGCGCCCTACGGGCTCGAGCGTTCGACCGCCCCGCAAAGGGGGCGGTATTGTTGACTAACGTTAGTATCCGCCGGGCTTCGGTTGGCTGGCGCCTTCGGGTTTGGCGGCAGCCGGTGCCGATGGCCGGGCACCGGCGACGTTCGGCGAGCGGCCGAGTTCGGAATACGAGATCTTGCTGTTGCCGTTGCGGTCGCAGAGGTCGAACATCGTGCGCCAGCCGCTGCCGAATTCCTTCATGTCGACAGCGCCGTCGCCGTTCCAATCGGTGACCGGCGAGGCGCCCACGTTTTCGGCGCGTAGTGCGTCGTTCAACGGCTCGGCCTCGGTATG
>JANLXP010000502.1:0-8906 GCA_031365165.1 Alphaproteobacteria bacterium | reverse complement strand
ACGTGGTGTGCCGGTTGCGCCGTTTCGTCCTGCGAATTGTGGCTTCACCGCTGCGTGGAGCGAGCCGTTTCGGCGCTTTGAAGGTGAGCCGTTGAAAGGCATCGCTCTCTCTTTTGGCGATCGCACAGTGCGCGGCGAGGCGTTGATCACGCGGTCGGGCATCGAAGGCGGTGCCGTTTACGCGCTTTCGTCGGTGCTCCGCGATGCGATTGCGAGCGACGGCCGCGCGATTGTTTCAGTGGATCTGCGTCCCGATATGAGCCTTGCCGACGTTGCGGCGAAGCTGGCGCGACCGCGTGGCAGCGATAGTCTATCGAATTTTCTGCGCAAGGCGCTCGCACTGTCGCCGGTTGCGATCAGTTTCCTGCGCGAGACGCACGGCTCGAGCCTTGCCAGCGACGCGAAGGCGCTCGCCGGACAAATCAAATCGGCTCCGCTCACACTCACCGGCACCGCGCCTATTGCGCGGGCAATCTCGACAGCCGGCGGCATAGCGCTCGATGCCGTGGATGAGAACCTGATGCTGCTTGCGTTGCCGAACGTGTACGCCGTCGGTGAGATGCTGGACTGGGAGGCGCCCACTGGCGGGTACCTGCTGCAGGCGACGTTCGCGACGGCGGCGCGCGCAGCCCGCGCCATCCTGCGCTGATACGCTCGTTGATTTCAGAGGCAATGTTCGCTAATTGTTCTCCTCTGATTGGTTCTGAGATTAAGCGTGGAATCCATGTCCGAGCAGGCCCTCCACCAGACACATCGCGAACGGATTGCAGACGGATTCCAGACGGATAAATCCGCAGAAAACAGCCGTGCAGACGCATCAGACGGATTCGATTTCGCACATTTTGCTCCGAAAGCTCCGGATAGGCGCGGAAGTCCGGGGTTTTCTGACCCTGATGACCTGGTTCGAGCCGCTTCCCCGGCGCACCATCAGTCCGCCGCCCGGAGAATGCGCCCGATGAGTCTTGCCGCTGCCATACTCGAGCCCAAGCGGCAGGTGCTGAAGGACGTGTTCGGGTACGACAGTTTCCGGCCCGGCCAAGAGCGCGTCATCGACGCGCTTCTGAGGGGGCGGAACGTTCTCGCGGTGATGCCGACTGGCTCGGGCAAGTCACTCTGCTTTCAGGTGCCGGCGTTGGTTATGGGCGGGCTTGCCGTTGTGATCTCGCCGCTCGTCGCGTTGATGCAGGACCAGGTGCAGGCGTTGAGGCTCGCCGGGGTCGCGGCGGACGCGATCAACTCGGCGCAGTCGCGCGAGGACAATGTCGAGGCGTGGCGGCGTGCGGTTTCCGGCGAAACGCGCCTGCTCTACATGGCGCCCGAACGGTTGATGACGGAGCGTATGTTGGCCGCGCTCGCCAAGCTCGACGTGCGGCTGATCGCGATCGATGAGGCGCATTGTATCTCGCAGTGGGGACCCGCATTCCGGCCGGAGTATCAAGCGCTCGCGCAGTTGAGAGGTCTATTTCCGGATGTGCCGATCGCGGCGCTGACGGCGACGGCCGACGAGGTCACGCGTGCCGATATCGCACGGCAGTTGTTCGACGGTGAAGCAGAGACGTTCGTACTCGGCTTCGACCGGCCGAACATTTCGCTTTCGGTCGAGCCGAAGCGCGAATGGAAGCGCCAGATGCTCTCCTTCGTCGAGGCGCGGCGGGGGTCGAGCGGGATCGTCTATTGCCTCTTGCGCAAGCGTACCGAAGAGGCGGCGCAGTTGCTGTCGGAGAACGGTATCAAAGCGCTCGCCTATCACGCGGGCATGGACAAGGACGCACGGGAAGCGAACCAGAACGCGTTCATGACGGAAACGGGGGTCGTGATGGCCGCGACCATTGCGTTCGGCATGGGGATCGACAAACCCGACGTGCGCTTTGTCGTTCATGCGGACCTGCCCGGAAGCGTGGAGGCCTATTATCAAGAATTCGGGCGGGCAGGGCGCGACGGTGCGAAGGCCGAGGCGCATTTGCTGTTTGGACTCTCCGACATTCGCATGCGGCGCATGTTCATCGATCAGGAAGATGCGGGCGAGGATCGCAAACGGCGCGAGCATCAGCGGCTCGGTGCGTTGATCGGGTATTGCGAGGCGTCTTCGTGCCGGCGGCAGATTTTGCTCGGCTATTTTGGCGAGAAGGCCGGCGAGTGTGGGAACTGCGACGCGTGTTCGTCGCCGATCGAACTTGTCGATGCGACGGCGGAGGCGAAGCTTGTCATCGAAGCGATCCGCGCGACGGGGTCTCGTTTTGGCGCGGTGCATATCGTCGACGTGCTGATGGGGGCTGCGAATGAGCGGGTGCTGAGGTTGGCGCACGACAAGCTCGTGATGTACGGGGCGGGGAAAGAACGAAAGCGCGAGGCGTGGCAGCAGTTGATTAGGCAGCTCGTCGCCGCGAATTTCTTGATGCTCGACATTGCGGGCTACGGCGGATTGCAAGTCGCGGATCAGGGTCGCGGGTTGTTGCGCGGCGAGGTGCAGTTCGTGCACCGCCCGACGGAGCAGCCGCAGCGCGCCGAGCGCAAGACGAAGACTGCTGCGGCGGCTGCAGGTTTGACGGACGCGGAGACGACGCTGCTGGATGCGCTGAAGCAGCTGCGGCTTCGCCTCGCCAAGCAGCGCCGGGTCGCGCCTTACCTGATCTTCTCGGACCGCTCGCTGATCGACATGGCGGCGCGCAAGCCTCGTTCACCCGACGAATTTTCCGAGGTGCACGGCGTGGGTGCTGCGAAATTGAAGTCGTTTGCGGGGGTTTTCCTGGCTGCGATCCAGCGGCACCAGGCTGAATCGTCTGCTAACATGGCGGACGATGCATGAGGGGTATCCCGGTGAAAGCGTTTGCTGCGTTTGTGTTGAGTTTGGTTCTGGCCGCCTCCGTTGTCGCGGCGGATGATCCGGCCGTCGTGCGGATCGACAAGTTTCATGACGCGCTTCTGGCCGTCATGAAGGATGGACCCAAGCTTGGGGTCGAGGGGCGGTACAAGAAACTCGAAGCCGACGTCGATGCGCTGTTCGACTTGGCTGCGATGACAAAGTTCACCGTCGGGCCGCCGTGGGCGAAGATGACGGCGGAGGAGCAGAAGTCGCTGGTCGCCGCGTTCCGGCGCATGACGATCGCGAGCTACGCGCACAATTTCAACGAGTTCAAAGGTCAGAAGTTTGTGACCGATCCGAAGGCGGAAGACCGTGCGCCGGATCGGCTCGTGAAGTCGCAGGTGATCCCTGCCGGCGAGAAGCCGGTGAACCTCGTCTACCGGATGCGCGAAACAGGTGGGGCCTGGCGCGTGATCGACGTGATCTACGAATTCGTCAGTCAGCTCGCGACGCGGCGCTCGGATTTCGCGTCGACGGTAGCGAGCGGCGGCGCGCCGGCCTTGGTCAAGAAGCTAGACGAGATCAGCGACAAGCTGCTGGAGGGGGCTTAGCGCTTGGTCGCGAGCTGCAGCAGCGGTGGCAGAACGAAGAGGACGACGAAGAGGATCCAGAGCAGCGAGATCATCAGGAGAGCGCCCATTGATGAGGTGCCCGGATGGCTCGAGAACCAAAGCGCGCCGAAGCCCGAGGCGGTCGCTCCGGCGCTGAACATCACGGCCCTGGTCAAAGGTGAGCGCAGCAGTTCGCGGTTGCCCGCGCGCCAGGCCATCACGAAGTAGATATCGAACGCGACGCCGATCCCGAATAGCAGCGGCAGCGCGATGATGTTCGCGTAGTTCAGTTTGAGGCCGATCGCGACGCAGGTGGCGAGCGTGAGCGCGCCCGCAAGGACGAGCGGGGCGAGTGCCAGCAGGACATCGCGGACGTTGCGCAACGCGAGTGCGAGGATGAGCGCGATGACGAGGAAGGAATAGACGCCGGCATCCGTGAACGCACCGGTGATGGTGCGGCCGGATTCTTCGAGCGAAAGCGGCACGCCAACGGCCCGTGGCGCCACGGCTTTCACGGCGGCCACGAAGCGGGAGAGGACCGCGTTATCGGTCGGATCGCCCTTCGGGTAGATGCGCACGCGGACTTCGCCCGTCGGCGCGAGGAAGTCGCGGGCGATGTCCTTGGGCAGAGAGTCGAGCGTGACCGGCTCCGCGGTGAGGAGGCTGCGGACGTTGCCGAGCAGGGTCGGCAGACCTGAGGTGATCAGTTGCGCGGCCTTTTCGCGGGTGGCGGGATCGGCGGCGGCGAGGCGGTCCAGAGAGGTCGCGAGCGAAAGCGCGGTCGATGGATTGGTCGCCGTTGCGGTGGACCTGCGGAGAGCGGCCGCTGCGGTGGCGATCGCGGCGACGGTTTCGGCGTCGGTCGGTGGTGGTTTGGTCACGACAGGATTGAGCGTCAGATCGAGCAGTAGTTGGGCGTCGGCGATGAGTGCCAGCTTTTGCTCTTGGTCTTGCGGGATGAGGTCGTCGATCGTGATGGCTTTGGCGACGTCCGGGAGTTGGCGTAAACGCGCCGCCAATGCTGCGGCCTCTTCTCGGGTCGCGGCGTGTGTGTCCATCGCGTTCGGCGAGCGGTCGGGGTCGTGCGCGAGATCGAGCAAGGTCGAGATCGACTCGGACTGTCGCGAGCGCAGGTTCAAGAGGTTGAAGTCGAACTCGAGCCTTGGCAGTAACGCGACGGCGGCCGCGCCCAAGATCAGGGCGATCACGACGAAGACGCCGGGAAAGCGGAGCAGCGTGCGGTCGAGTCCGCCGAGTGAGGCGAAGCCCGCTTCTTTGGCCTCGCCGGGTGGCGCGGTCAGTTTGATCAAAGCGGGCAGGAGCGTCAGGCTGAGCAGATATGTGATCAGCATGCCGGTGCCGGCGATGACACCGAGTTCGGCGACGCCGCGGTAGCTCGTCGGCAGGAATCCATAGAAGCCGGCGGCTATCGCGAGAGCGGCCAGTGTCAGCGAGGGGCCGATGGCGCGGGCGGCTTCGACGATCGCGGTTGTGAGGTTGCCGCGGTCGTGGCGTTCGGCGCGGTAGCGTACGCAAAATTGAATACCGAAGTCGACGCCCAGACCTACGAACAAGGCCACGAAGGCGACGGACATGATGTTGAAGGCGCCGACGAGTTCCAAGCCCAGCGCCGTGGTGATGATGAGGCCGCTCAAGATGGTCGCGATGACGCACACGATGAGGCGCAACGATCCGAGCGCGAGCCATAGCATCAAGACGATGACGCCGACCGTAGCGGAGGCGATGGGTACGGCGTTCTGGGTGAGCGTCGCGAATTCTTCGTCGAAGATCGGCACGGGTCCGGTGAGGCGGAGCGTGACGCCGTTCTCCGGCGTGAGCCCCAGTTTGTGGGCGGCTTCGCGGATCGCGAGCGTGGGTTTGGCGCCGGGTTTCAGTGTGCCGAAGTTGAGCGCGACGAGTGCTTCGATAACGCGACGGGTTTCGCGCAAATCGGGCTCGCCTGCCATCATCATCTTGCGCCACGAGAGGGACGCTGGCTTGCCATCGAAGTAGGTTTTCAGCGCGGCATCGAATTCGCCGATCGGGCGCTCGAGGCGATCAAGGGTGATGGCACCGCGTTCGACGCCGAGGAGTGCGGTCGAGAGCGCGTCCATCGCGCCGCGCATCGTGGGGTCCGCGGCGAGGGCGCCGAGGAACGGTTGGGCTGCGATGATTTGTTCGGTGGCGGATTGCGTTTGAGCAAGCGGGAGATAGAGCAGGCCGTTGCGCTCGAAGAATGGGCCGCCGCCGGGTTGGCGCAGCGCGTAGAACAGCCCCGGTTGACCGCTAAGTTCGGTCGTGAGTTTCGCGGCGGCCTGTTGTGCGCCTTCGGGCGTCTGGCCGTCGATGACGATTAGAATCATGTTGGCGGGCTGCGGGAACAGCGTCCGGAACGCGGCTTCTTGCTTGCGCCAGGGGACTTCGGGCGAGACGAGCTTGGTGGTGTCGGTGTTGATTGCGAAGTGCGTGGCTACGAAATAGAGCGCGAAAACGGTCGCTGCTGCGGCTGCGAGCGCGATTGCCGGGGCCATGCGGACGCACAGCCTGGTGCAGGCGGCGATCAGTGATGCCAGCACGACGCGCCCCTCGCGTTCGAGTCCCCTTGCGGCCATATCGCCCGAGGGGGTGCTTCAAAGTCAACGCCGGGGCAGCTATAGAGCGTCCGATCGCTAAGGATAACCGCTATGACTGCAACACCACCCGACAGACTTTCGGCCACGCCGGACAGCCCCTACTACAACGAAGAACTGCTCACCCGGGGCGTCGGGATCAAGTTCAACGGCGTCGAGAAGACGAACGTTGAGGAATATTGCGTGAGCGAAGGCTGGGTTCGCCTCGCCGCCGGCAACGCGCGCGACCGCAAAGGCAATCCGATGACGATCAAGCTGAAGGGGGTCGTCGTGCCCTACTTCAAAGACACGGCGGAGACGCCGAATGAGTGACGACATCCGTGCGCTTGCGCGCGGGCGGTGGCGGTTGGCTTTGTTGCTCTCGTCCATCGTCTTTGCGCTCTATTTCGGGTTCATCATCGCCGTTGCATTCGCGAAGGAAGCGATCGCGACACAGATCGTGCCCGGCCTTAGCGTCGGTATTCTGGCGGGCGCTTTGGTGATCGTCGGCGCTTGGGTCACGACCTGGGTCTATGTGACTTGGGCCAATCGGCATTTCGACACAAGCGTGAAGGCCATCAACGATAAGGTGCGGCGTTGAACGCGACCGCGCCGGCGACGAGCCTGGGCGAGCCCAACGTCACGGCGATCATCTTCTTCTTTGTGTTCATCGCGGCGACGCTTGGCATCACGTTTTGGGCGGCGCGGCGGACGAAGACGACTGAAGAGTACTTTGCGGCCGGCCGTTCGATCAGCGGGCGGCAGAACGGGTTCGCTCTCGCCGGCGACTATATGAGTGCCGCGAGCTTCCTCGGCATCGCAGGGTTGGTGTCGCTGTCGGGTTTCGACGGGTTGATCTATTCGACCGGTTGGCTGGTCGGGTGGCCGGTGGTTTTGTTCTTGATTGCCGAACCGCTGCGCAACCTCGGCAAGTACACGTTTGCGGATGTCGTGAGTTTTCGCCTGAAGCAGACGCCGGTGCGTGTTGCTGCGGCGATCGGTACGCTCGCGGTCGTCACGCTTTATCTAATCGCGCAGATGGTGGGTGCCGGCAATCTCATCAAGTTGATGTTCGGCATATCGTATGAGATGGCGGTCGTGGTCGTCGGAATCGTGATGCTGGCTTACGTGCTGTTCGGCGGCATGATCGCGACGACTTGGGTGCAGATCGTGAAGGCGGTGTTGCTGCTCGGTGGCGCGGCGCTGCTATGCTTCCTGACGCTCGCGCAGTTTTCGTTCAATCCGGCGCTGCTGTTTGCGAAGGCGGCGGAGACTTACGGCGCCGAAGTCCTAGCGCCGGGCAAGCAAGTGGCGAATCCGTGGGATGCGATCTCACTCGGCCTTGCGCTGATGTTTGGGACAGCGGGTTTGCCGCATATCTTGATGCGCTTCTACACCGTGCCCGACGCAAAAGCGGCGCGCCAATCCGTGTTCTGGGCCACTGGTCTGATCGGCATCTTTTATCTGATGACGTTCATCCTTGGATTCGGCGCGATGGTGCTGGTCGGGCGCGATGCGATCACGGCCGTCGACAAGGGCGGCAACATGGCGGCGCCATTGCTGGCCGAAGTTTTGGGCGGAACGGGTTTGCTGGGTTTCATCGCCGCGGTCGCGTTCGCAACGATCTTGGCCGTCGTCGCGGGGCTCGCGCTTTCGGGTGCGGCGGCGCTCAGCCATGATCTCTGGGTTTCCGTCTATCGCAAAGGCGACGCACCGCGGGAGGAGCAACTGATGGTCGCGCGGGTCGCGACTGTGGTGCTCGGCATTATCGCGATCGTGCTCGGCATCGTGTTTAAGGGGCAGAACGTCGCCTTCATGGTTGGGCTTGCGTTCGCCGTTGCGGCGTCGGGGAATTTTCCGGCGCTGGTGCTTTCGATCTTCTGGCGCGGGTTCACGACCGGCGGGGCGGTGACCTCGATCGTCACGGGAACGGTCGCAAGTCTTGCGTTGATCGCGATCTCACCCACGATCATGGTGGACATGATGGGGGCCGAGGTCGCGCTTTTCCCGCTCAAGAACCCGGCCATCGTGACCATCCCACTCGGATTTGCGAGCGGTGTGTTGGTTTCGCTGATTGCGCCGGACAGGGCCACGCGGGATGCTTACGACGCGATGGAACGCCGCATGATTATGGGGGCAGAATAGATGTTCGAATTTTTCATGGCCGCAGCGCTTACCGCCGACCCGACGTTTGAGGCGGCTGCGATACCGAAAGCGCAAGCGGAGATCGCTGCGGCTTGCGGTGTGTCGCCGCCGGTTTCCATCGCGTGGAGCGACTTTGGCGACGATGCGGACGGGGCCAGCGCGATGATCGCGAGCGGGATCGGCTATGTCGGCGCTGCGTTCGTGAGCGTCTGCAAAGATCCGGGTCTGAAAGCCGAAGTGGGAAAACAGATTCACAAGGTGGTGCTTCGCCAAGCCTACGGCGCGACGGAGCCTGTGCTCTACATCAGCAAAGGCACGCTCTTCATCGAGTACCTCTGGGTCAAAGGCGACCCTGCACCCGATTCCGCGTATGTCGGTTCCGAACTTGCGGACAGACTGCGTGGCGGAGAGCCGGCGCCGGAATAGCGTCTAACCGCGCTCGGTCAGGACGCGCCGGCATTCGGCGGGTAGGCCGTCGAGCTTCATCGGTTCCTTCGGCACGTATGTGCCCGGCTTCGGGTTCATCCACGAGCGGTCGGTGAACCACGACTTCAACTCCGCGCCGCAGCCGTCGCCTTCCGGCGGTTCGTCTTGTGCTTTGCAATTGCTGCTGCCGGCGGGGCAGGCGAGGCGCACGTGCATATGCGAAGCGTGCCCCATCCACGGACGGAGCTTGCGCAACCAGGAGCGGTCGCCGCTGGTGGTGCGGTCGCACATCGCGCGCTTGATCGGTGGCGA
>JANLXP010000184.1:0-4872 GCA_031365165.1 Alphaproteobacteria bacterium | reverse complement strand
GAGGCCCGCGAGCAGCAGCAATCCGGCGCGCTGGATCGATGCATTGAGCTTTGCGTACACCTCTGCCACCGGCTGTTCAACGAACACTTTCCAGTCGAGCAGCTCGATAGCGGCGACCGAAGTCAGCACCTGTGTGTCGGTCAGATCTTTCGAGAGCATCGCCGGCTCATCGAGGTTCGGTATACCTGTGGCAGCTTTTACGTGCGCGATCGCGGTACGAATGGCTGCCTTCGCGCCGGGCGTGTCCCAGAGGTAGCCTTCGACGTAGAGCAGCTTCGCGTCCGCAACCTTTTCGGCGGCCATGTCGGCATCGGACAGCGCGGGCGCGCAGCCCAAATACGTGTTCATGCTGCGCTGACCATCTGGCGTGATCAGGATGTGGCAAGACGCGGTTGCAACGTTACCCTTCAAGGGGGCGGTATCGAACGCGACACCGGCCTTGTGGATAGCTTCACCGAACGCTTGGCCTAAGCGGTCGTCGTTGACCTTGCCGATGAAGGCCGCCTTCCCGCCGAACGAAGCGACGCCCACCAACGTATTCGCGGCCGAACCGCCCGAGGCTTCGATCGGGCCTTTCATTGCGCGGCCAAGGGTTTCGGCGCGGAAGCCGTCGACCAGCGTCATCGTGCCTTTGGCGATCCCGTGTTCGGTCAAGAACGCGTCTGTCGTTTGCGCCAAAACGTCGACAATGGCGTGACCAATGCCCAATACGTCGTACTTCGCGTCCTGCATCTAACTTACCCTTTACCCTGAACGGCGGGGCAGTATAGGCAGTGGCCCACGTTCGACAATCGCAGGATTCGCCCGACGCATGCTCTCAAGTGCCGCAGCCGCATTGGGACAGATGTTCGACCGCAAGTTCCAGGGTGTCCTGTGGCTTGGCATCGGCTGCACAATCCTGCTGTTCGTGCTGCTGACGCTGGCGTTGCGTTGGGGCACGCAATTTCTGCCGAACTTCGGCTTCAGCTGGATGAACGATGCGTTTGCGATGCTGAGCACGGCGGGCGCGCTGGTCGGCTTCGTGTTCCTAGGTGCGCCGGTCGCGCAAGTGTTCGCCAGCATCTTCATCGACCGGGTCGCGGACGCGGTGGAGGCAAAGCACTATCCGGATTCGATGACGCGGGCTGGCGCGTCGATGGCGGAGTTGTTGTTCGCGGGCTTGAGCTTTGCTTCCGTCAGTCTCGTGCTCAACCTGCTTGCGATTCCCTTGCAGTTCGTTGCGATCGGGATCGGGACGCTCGTCGTGCTGTTCGTGAACGGTTATCTGACCGGGCGCACGTTCTTCGAGCTCGCAGCGCTGCGCCACATGGCGCCACGCGACGCGCGGGCGCTTAGACGCCAGCATCGGGTCAGGTTGTTTTTGGGCGGCGCGTTGATATCGTTCTTGGCGATGATCCCGTTCCTGAATTTTTTCGTGCCGGTGTTCGGGGCGGCAATGATGACGCACGAGTTCAACAAGTTGGTCCGGAGTTCGTGATGCGCAGGTTTGCGTTCGTTTTGCCGATGTTGGCGTTGGCGGGTTGTCAGACGATGGGCCTCAGCGGCAGCGGCCCGAGCGAACCGGTGGCAGATCCAGCGCCGGCGCGCGTGGCGGCGCCGCCCTCGACCGCCGTTGTGCCGGCGACGAACACCGGCCTCATCGGCATGACGGGAGAGGCGTTGCGCGCCGCTTGGGGCGAGCCTGCCCTGAAGCGCACCGAGACAGGTGCGGAGATGTGGCAGTACGGCGGGCAAGGAAATTGCACGCTGCTCATCTATCTCTATGCGAATGCCTCGAGCGTGATGGCTGTCACGCATGCGGAGGCTGTACCCGGCGGCGGTGACGAAACTGCTGTCGCAAACTGCGCGAAGGCGGCCGGCAAGCCGCCTTTGAAGCCGATTAGCTGATTGGGTTTTCGAACGGGATGAAGTCGTCGCGGCCTTCCGTCTCGCGGTGATGCTTCAAAGCCCAATGCACACTTGGGAAGGCGAGTTCGGCCCAGGGAATCTCCTCCCACGCGAATAGCTTGGTCTCGAGACTCTCCGTGCCCGGAGCAAATTCGCCGTTTGCAAGGCTGGCGCGGAAGATCAGCTGAACTTGCGAAATACGCGGAACGGCATAGACGGCAAGCAGACGATTGATCTCGATCTTCGTGGTCGCCTCCTCCCAAGCTTCGCGTGCGGCGCCTTGGGCCGGCGTCTCCTGTTCTTCCATGTAACCCGCCGGAATCGTCCAGAATCCACTGCGTGGCTCGATTGCGCGGCGGCAGAGCAAAATTCGTCCGTGCCAGGAGCAAACCGCGCCAACAACAATTTTCGGATTCACATAGTGCACATGGCCGCACTTCGCACAGACATCGCGTTCCATATTGTCGCCGTCGGGTATGCGACGGACAAACTCGCAACACGTGCGCGGTGCGGGAGGTGGAGAAAATCTTTCGCGCATCAGGTTAGATTCCAATTCGCCAGTGCATGAGCCCGTTCGGTCACTTCCGTGCCCCGCATGGATATGGTACGGACACGGACGATTATTTTTCGAACGCCGTCCGGCGATTATTCCATCGGAAAGAGCGAATGGCAAAGAGCTTCGACCTGGCGACGTCGCCTAGCCATCTGCTTCGCCGAGCACAACAATTCGTCACCGATCTTTATGACGACGAGGACGAGGGCGACACGCTGACCGCGCGTCAGCTCGCGGTGCTGTACGCCATCGATCAGAATGACGGCGTGACGCAGACAGAACTGGTGAAGCAAACCGGTATCGACCGTTCGACATTGGCCGACATGATCGACCGCTTGGCAAAGCGCGAGCTGCTTGTCCGCAAGCGGACTGAGCAAGACCAGCGCGCGAACTCTGTCAAAATCACCGCGACCGGGCGTCGCGCGTTGAAGGCGGCGCAGCCTGCGATGCAAAAAGCCGACGCGGCGATGCTGGAAGCACTGCCTGCACGGAACCGCAACGACTTCATCAAGTGCTTGAATGCGCTGGCGGAGGCGCACTCGGAAAAGTTGGCCGAGGAACAGAACGGTGCCAAGAAACCTCGGGCGCGGCGCTAAGGCTTACGGCTTCTCGTTGCGTGCGCTCAATTCGGCGAGGCGTTCGGCACGTTTCATGGCGCGCCAGCTTAGAACGCACAAGGTCACCAGAGCGATTAGGCTGATGCCGTAGGCCGGCCAGACGAAGGCTGCGTATCCGCCCATTTCCCAGAACGTGCTCACGCTGGCAATGCCTCCAACCCGAGGCGAATGGTGCGCAGACGACGCTGTGCCACGTCCATACGCATGCGAACGAGCAGCAGGGCGACGTAGAGCAGCGTGTAAGCCAATCCCATGATGAGCAGCGGTGTCAGCATCGACGCCGGCATCGTTGGCCCACTGACACGGAAGACCGAAGCGCTTTGGTGCAGCGTGTTCCACCAATCGACCGAGAACTTGATGATCGGGATGTTGATCGCGCCAACAAGCGCCAGGATGCGCGCCGCGCGGGCGGCGCGCGTCGGATCGTCGATCGCGCTCCAAATCACGATGTAGCCGAGGTAGAGGAAGAAGAGGATCAAAACCGACGTCAGCCGCGCGTCCCAAACCCACCAAGTGCCCCACATCGGCTGGCCCCAGAGCATGCCTGTGATGAGCGCTAACGCGGTGAACACGGCGCCGATTGGCGCGGAGGCCTTTGCAGCGACGTCGGCGAGCGGATGCTTCCAGATAAACGCGACGGCACTTGCCATCGCCATGGATCCGTAGACGAACATCGACATCCACGCGGCAGGGACGTGCACATACATGATGCGCTGGGCGTCGCCTTGCTGGTAGTCCGGCGGCGCGACGATGAGGCCGAGATAGAGGCCTGTCAGCGCGAGCGCGATTGCTGCGCCGAACGTCCACGGTGTGAGCGTGCGGGCGAGGGTCACAAGGCGTTGCGGATTTGCGTAGGCTTGCATCGGGTCCAATCTAATTGCGCGAGCGGAAGGCTGCCACGGCTAGTCCTCGTTGAGACGCAATGCCGCGGCGGCGGCAATCGGCCCTACGACCAACGCGATCAGCGAACTCGCCGCCAGAAACATCAAAGGTTGGCCGCTTGCCAATCCGGCCTGCGCTTTGGCGACGGCGCTGGCGCCGAAGATCAGGAACGGGATATTCAGCGGCAGAACGAGAATTGCGAGCACGATACCGCCGCGCTGAACGCTGGCGCCGAGTGCTGCCGCGGCCGTACCGATGGAGCTTAAACCCAGCGTTCCGATGAGCAGCGATAACGCGAGCATCGGGATTGCCGCAACGCTCAAACCCAGCATCGGTGCGAGGATCGGCGCGAGCAAACTGATGATTAGGCCCGACGTAATCCAGTGCGCGCAAATCTTTGCGAGTGCCACCAACTCGAGCGGCAGCGGCGAGAGACGCAAGAGGTCGAGCGTGCCGTCTTCGGCGTCGGGCTGAATGACCCGCTCAAGACCGAGCAGGGTCGCGAGCAAGGCTGCAATCCAAAAGAGACCGGGAGCGACCGTCTGCAGCGCTGTTGTGTCGGGGCCCAGGCCGAGCGGCGTCAATATGATGATCAACGCGAAGAATGCCGCAGATAACGCTGCGCCGCCGCTGGAGCGGATGCCCATCAGTACGTCGTGCCATAGGAGAGCTCGAAACGTTCTCATGAGCGCGGCCCCAGATAGAGCGTTCGCGGATCGCCTAAGAATGGTTCGTGACTTGCGGCGATGATGATGCCGCCTTCCTCCAGATGCTTTTCTGCGACGGCATTCAGCCGGGTCTTCGAGGCTATGTCGAGCGCGACGAGCGGTTCGTCGAGCAACCAAAGGCCGCGCTTTTGCAGGGAAAGCCGAGCAAGCGCCAGCCGATGCCGCTGACCGGCGGACAGCATACCGCCACTGTGGTCGGCGAGCG
>JANLXP010000443.1:0-1703 GCA_031365165.1 Alphaproteobacteria bacterium | reverse complement strand
CGGAAATTTCGCGGACTTTCGGCTTGCGCCAGGATTTCTTCATGGAGGCACCTTTGATGTTGTCAGTAAGGAGATTGGGGCATGGCCCCCCTCAAGGCAAGTGGGGTCACCAAGGCGTCAGGCGCGGGCCATAAGGCCTTGAACGGCCTGGGCCATCACGGCCTCGCCCCGGTTCCATATCATTTCTTTCCAGTCGTCCTGGTCCGGATAGAACGCGGCGCGGATTTGCGCCTTGATCGCGGCGGCTTCCGGGCTTTGCGGGTTCCCGCGCGTGTGCAGCCAATTGTCGGCGCGCAGTGCCATGAAGACCTCGAACGTCGAGACTGTGCCGAATTCGAGGCAGCCAACCGTCACGTCGCTGCGCGGTAGCAGGCCCGGCAGACACGAATCGATGCTGCCCATGACGGCGGCCGAGACCGACTCTCCCGATTGGGTCGAACACACATCGGGCCACCAGCTTTTGGCACGCTCGTAGGCGGGGGTTCCCGCACCCTCTTCGCTGATCAGTTCGCCGTGGCCATAGGACCCGAGCCCCGTGTGGAAATCGATCACGCCGACGCGATGGCAGTGCGCCAGCTCGCGGCGAACCACGTGCCTGACGATACCGGCCGACCATTGTTCGCGATTGCCGCCGAAATACATGCCGTCGGGATGGGCGTATTGGCCCTTGCTCACCGCTTCTTGCATCGTGAAGGGGCCGTACTCCTTGATGAAGTCGCGGAACAGTTCACTGCCTTGGCGCAACGTTTCCGGACCTAAGTCTTTAGGCGCGATCGCCGTCTTCAGTTGCTCGTAGCCGTCGTTCGCGGGGTAAGGCGCGTTGTGGCTGATGAAGTTGCGGTTCAGGTCGACGTTGTCTTCGGTGACGCGCCTGTTCCACGCAAAGCCATAGGGATTCAGCGCGTGGATCATGACCACGCGCAGTTCGGGCGGCCACATCTCGTCGTTGTCGGCATTTAACCAACCGATTTGGCATGCCGATCCGGCGTAACCCTCGACACCATGGGTGCCGGAGATCAAGAGCAAGCCTGCCGCCGCATGCGTGGGCCCCGAGGTTGCGACGTCGACGTAGAGATCTTCGCCGGTTGGGCCTTTCGCGTGCGGGTGCAGATGCGCGGTCAATTCGCACCGCCGGCGCGTGGCCGCGGCGCGGAATTTTTCGCGCGCTTCGATGTAGGCGGAAGAGAAGAGGTCGAGTGGATTCGTCATGTGCGTTTTCTTAGCGCATCGGACGCGGCCGGTCTTACTTTTCCTTGGCCGACCAGGCGCCATCCCAATTGGCGGGCGGCGGTTCGAGTTCGTAATGCGCGATGCGTGATTCGTAGGTGTCGAAGATTGCGGCTGGCGCGCCTTGGATCGTGCGGCCGAGCGCGATTTGT
Source organism: Alphaproteobacteria bacterium (assembly GCA_031365165.1). GTDB lineage: Bacteria > Pseudomonadota > Alphaproteobacteria > Micropepsales > Micropepsaceae > SZUA-430. The sequence goes on along the minus strand of JANLXP010000443.1, from coordinate 324 downwards.
TCGCGCGCAGTTGCCCAATCCTTGGTTCGGAACGCGCCGAATAGGGCATTCAGCACCATTTCCAGGTCTTGGAACGTTTTCGTTTCGCGCACATGCGCGTGGCCCATCAGCGCGTAGATGTGCGTCGGAGTCGCGCGGCCCTTGACCGCGATGTAGTCGAGTTCAAGGAACGCGAATTTGTCGGCAACAACGACTTCCGTATCCTCGCCGACGGCAATCGGGAACCCGTAGTTGCCGCAGAACGATTGGATGCGGGCGGATACGTTCACGGCATCGCCCAGGGCCGAGTAGTCGAAGCGCAGTTCCGAACCCATGTTGCCGACG
>JANLXP010000440.1:0-3173 GCA_031365165.1 Alphaproteobacteria bacterium | reverse complement strand
CAGAAGATCGCGAAGAACGGTATTCTCATGGGGCATGGCGAAGGGTCCTTCTCATGTCTGAATCGTTGGCTAGACGTTCCAGACACAGATGAATCCTCGCCGTGCGCCTCGTCCACAAAAACTAAACCGGACAGCCGTGGGCTTGACCCGGCCACCCAGGGTCATTGTCGCAGGCCCAAGAAATTCTCACACGAAGATACGAAGATACGAAATTGGCGGCCTTCGCATCTTCGTATCTTCGTGTGATCCATTCTTAGGCCGGCGGTCGCGTCTCCGGGTGGAAGGGCTCAGGCCCGGCCATGACGACCTTAAAACGCTACCTCAGCTTTGCCGTAATCTCCGGCGCGCAGGCTTTCATGTCGTTCGTCCAGCCGGTGGCGGCGAGGTCGGCGGCCGTGTCGCCGCTGGAGTTCGTGGCGCTGCGCGTCACGTTGTGCGCGACGAGCGCGTCGATCATCGCGCCATTGCAGAAGTACGCGGCCATCATCAACGGTGTCGACATGTTGCCGCCTTCGGGCGCTGCGATGTCGGGATTGGCGCCCTTGTTCAAGAGCGCGGCCACGACATCGGGGGCGTTGGCGCTGGCGGCCGCGTAAAGCGCGGTCTCGCCAGGCCTGAACCACATCTCCTTCACGCGCGGCGTGGCGTTGGCGTCAACGCCGCTCTCGATCAAAAGGTTGACCGCATCGATCTGCTTGGTGCGCGCCATCGTCGACAGCGCGTTGCCGCCGTCCGCGCCGCGCGCGAGCAAGATGCGCACGATGTCGGGATGCTTCTTCTCAGCCGCAAACGAAAGCGCCGAATACCCGTCGGCGTCGAGCGCGCTCACCGTGGCCCCGTGATCGAGCAGAAAGCTCACCACCAACGGAAACCCCGTGGCCGATGCGTTGAGCAGCGGCGTCCACGCCTTCTTGTTCGCATGCACGTTGACGTCGGCGCCCTTGGCGACCAGCAATGTGACGAGGTCGAGCGATCCGCCATAGGCCGCCCAATTGAGCAAGGTCAGCTTGTTCTTGTCGGCCGCGTTCGCATCACCGCCGCCGTCCAGAAACTTCTTCACGGTGGCAACCTGGCCCTTCTCCGCGGCCACGAAGAGCGCATCACCCTTCGCCACCGCCCCCGCTTGAGGCGCACCCGCAAGAAGCACCAAGAGAAGGAGTGCGGCAAACGATTTCATATCGGCACCTTCGAGTGAGAGCGACGCGAGAGCCCACAAGAATTATCCCGCGCCCGCCCGCACCGCAACGTGAGCCTGGGACCGCCGGCATCCTGCCGGCTCTTAGGCGCTCTCAATCGCCCAACAAGAGCCGGCTGGAAGCCGGCGCTCCCAGGCAAGAACCAACCTCACCCAGCCTGCGAACCCTCAAACACCGCACGCTGCGCCGCGAACGCGCGCGCGTAGGCGGGCCGCGCTTCGCCGCGCGCGATATAGGCGGCAAGGTTCGGAAATTCCTCGATCAAGCCTGAGCCCTCAAGCCGGCGCACCGCGTGCACCATCATGAGGTCGCCGGCGCTGAACGCCCCGTCGAGCCACTCGCGCCCGGCGAGTGCCGCGGAGAGCTGGCGAAGCCGCACCCGCACGTTCTCATCCAACATCACCATGCGGGCCGATGCCCAAGGCTTGTCCTTCTCGAAGAGCAGCGCGGCCGACCGCTCCACGATCGGCGGCTCGACGGTGGCGAGGCTCGCAAACATCCAAGCGATCGCACGCGCACGCCCGTTCGCATCCGAAGGCAACAGCCCCGCGTGGGTCGACGCGATATGCAACACAATCGCCCCCGTCTCGAAGAGCGCGAGCGAACCCTCCTCATACGTCGGAATCTGCCCGAACGGCTGCAACGCCAAATGCGCAGACTCCTTCATCTGCGCAAACGTCACCAACCGCACATCATAAGCCACCCCCACCTCCTCAAACGCCCACCGCACCCGCATATCGCGCGCAAGGCCACGGCCTTTATCCGGCGAGGCAGCGAACGCGGTGATGGTGGGGCGCATGGGGTGGCTCCTGCGTGGTGTGCGTTTGTAACATATCCCCTGATTACAGATCGCTACGTCGGCCAGAACTTGGGGAATGCATGCGCGGCCTTGAGGTGAACTGAGAGCTTATCAACGAGCTCCGAACATTCGGGACATCTTATGTGCGTGCGACCTTGTGTTTTAGGAGCCGCGTTGATCTCCGAAACCACGCTGAACACGCAGGTTTCATCCTGTACCCACCAAACTGCCTGTCGTTCCCGGTCATAAATCACCAGCCGACCAACCAAGAAGCCAGCACTATTCTTCAAGAACAGAAATAGATTCTGATCCTTCCCAGTCTCAATATTTATCACTGTGCAGCGTTTGGAGCCTGATGTTTCCGCTTCCTTCACGACGCCAACGACAAGGCCGACCCGCTGCATAACAGCCGTTCGACCGGAGTCAGACAATAATGAGTTGCGGGTTTCGCCCGCGCTCTCCAACTTGTCCATGCACGGATGCCTATACCAAGGCGGACCAAGGGGAGAGTCTATCCAAACGCTGCCACCATTGTGGCGAATGAAGTAGACTTCGCTCCGACATTCCGGACATCTCGTGACAAAGCAGCGGCTCTCTACACTGCTGCTATAACCAGTGTATTCCACAATCAAAGAGGCGTTGTGGCCGCTACATGCCCAACCTCCACCTTCGACGTGCAGTGGCACACGTCGCCCGTCCATCACACGAAAGTCGATCGCCTTTCCACACCGGCTACAATTTGGCATTTGCCCCCGTGTTGCTTCGACAGTCAGCCCTCAAATCGATTGTTGTGGGGATGCGGTATGGGTCGATACCGACCGGGAATAGGTATCATGCCGCCGCATTTACTTCATTCAATCAGAACAAAGGACCTCGCGGATGCGGGGTCATAGGCTGCAAGCTTTTCCTTAAGTTTCTTCGCGTCGTCCTTGATTTTCTTCATGCGGGCAAACACGGGACGAACGCCGATTGTCAGAGCGCGCACGACAAGGTCGTCTTCGACAATGCGACGCTTGAACAGCTGCGTGCCGTCAGCTCTGACGTCCCACGCCTCTACAGTTCCGGAATTCAAATCCACGTGCCAGTATTGACGCGTCACCGAGACTCGGCCGTCGGATACGGCCTGGGCAAGCTCCTGCAGTGCGGAGCGTTCCAAACGCACGTTCCTGGCCACAGGC
>JANLXP010000415.1:0-4449 GCA_031365165.1 Alphaproteobacteria bacterium | reverse complement strand
ACATGGGGGAATGCATCGAAAAGCAGAGGGTGGTGACGAGAAACCGCACTTGCGATGGTCAATGCAGCGCGCGCTTAGCCGGAAAGGGGAAGTGTCACACGCGAACTCGCGCGCTCGGTTAATTCAAACGCAGGCCGGAGGGTACGGGAATGTCCTCAATCGATATGCCGGACAGTTCGATCAGCCAATAGAGCGCGCCCCAAAGCAGAAGCGCGATCACCAGGGCCCAGAATGCCTTCAACCAGAGCCTTGGCGCGGTCGGCGCTGAGGGCTCGCTACCCGGCAGTACGCTTCCTTCTTCGATTTGCGAGCGTATCCCGACCGGTAGCAGCAAGAAGAAGGCAAGCCACCACGCGATTGCGATCACCATCAACGACCCGGCGATACCCATGGCTTTGATCAAACCTGCTCGAGTTCGATCAGCGTACCGTTGAAATCCTTTGGGTGCATGAAGACGACCGGTTTGCCGTGCGCGCCGATCTTCGGCTCACCGGTGCCCGTGATCGTGGCCCCCTTCGCGATCATTTGGTCGCGCGCCGCGTAGATGTCCTCGACCTCGTAACAGACGTGGTGGATTCCGCCGGACGGGTTCTTCTTCAGAAAATTTGCGATCGGCGAATTTTCGCCAAGGGGCTCCAGCAACTCGATCTTCGTGTTCGGCAGTTCGACGAACACCGTGGTCACGCCGTGGTCCGGTTGGGGAACAGGCTTTGAAACCTTGGCCCCCATCGCGAAGGTGGAGCGGTAGATCTCCGCTGCCGCCGCAATGTTCGGCACGGCGATGGCGACGTGGTTCAGGCGGCCGAGCATTTTTCTAGTCCTGTTTGTGCAATTGCGAACAGTCGAAACCTAGTTGGAAGGATGAGCTACGGCAAGCGGCCGCGCGCTGCTTGGCGCTTCGGCCGCGATCCCTTATCAAGCCCCGATGTTTCGTCTCTTGCAGATTCTCGGAACGCTTGCCGTTAACGCCATTCCGCTCGCCGGCGTTCTTTGGTTCGGCTGGAGCGTGTTTGAGGTGCTGCTGCTTTATTGGCTTGAGAATGTGGCCGTGGGGGTTGCGCATGCGGCGCGGCTGGCCATTGCGACCAGAACGAACCATGTGTCCGACGGGCGGGCGACGACCATCTTCTTCATCCTGCACTACGGCATGTTCACGTTCGTGCACGGCATATTCGTGATCATCTACTTCGGCATCGTTTCGCACGGCCTGTCGGCCGCGATTGCGGGCGGCCATTTGGTCCTTCCGGCACTGTCGATCGCCGCGTGGCAGTTGTTGCAGCTTATTCTCGATGCCTCCTACAGCGAGGGGTTCAAGGGGCGCGTGCCGTCCGAGATGATGATGGAACCCTACCCGCGTGTTTTTGCACTGCACATCGCGGTTATCTTGGGCGGTTCTTTGATCAATGAATGGGGTTCGCCGGTTTGGGCCTTGGCGGCGCTCGTTGCCGTGAAAACGGTCAGTGACTTGTTCATTGGACTGCTTTTTGCGCCAGGCGGGGGAAGTCCCGCCGAAGCGCTCGCCGCGTTAAGGAAACGGCCGCCGCTCTAGCGTCACGGTACTGTCAAACGCTTGTCTGTTGCCGCCCTGCATGGTCTTGTCCGGCGCTAAGCGGTCCACGCAAGGGAAACTCTGTTCATGGATGTAATTGTTTTTCAGGTCGGCATTGCCATTACGGTTCTGAGCGGCATTCCGGTCTTGTGGCAACTGTCGCGTGGCCATCCTAAGGGGCTTTTCATCCTGTTCTTCGCCGAGATGTGGGAGCGGTTCTCCTACTACGGCATGCGTGGCCTGCTCGTGTTCTACATGACCGAGCAATTTCTCTTTAAAGACGCGGCTGCGCAGGGCCAGTACGGCGCCTACACCTCGCTCGTCTATCTCGTGCCGCTGCTCGGCGGTCTGCTCGCGGATTTGTATCTCGGTACGCGCAAAGCGATCGCGTTTGGCGCGATGCTTCTCGTCGCCGGCCATCTCTTGATGGCGTTCGAGGGTCCCCCGGCCCAGCAAACACTAACGTTCAACGGCACGACCTACGGGTTTGACGTCCAAGGACGCATGGATGCCAAGCAGTCGCGCATCATCGTCGACGGCCAGAAATATGCGTACGGCGCAAGCGCCGACGGCGGGTTCGAAATCAAGGGGCTGGCGCCCGGCGGCGCGTTGCCGAACATCCTGCCGAAGGACTCGTACCAGATCGGTGTGATCGAAGGCCCGTCCATCTTCAAGAACGTCTTTTACCTCGCGCTTGCGCTCATCATCATGGGCGTCGGCTTCTTGAAGGCGAATATTTCGACGATCGTGGGTCAGCTCTACGGTCAGACCGATCCGCGGCGCGATGCGGGCTTCACGCTCTATTACTACGGCATCAACCTGGGTGCGTTTTGGGCGTCGCTGCTCTGCAGTTGGCTCGGTACCAGCTATGGTTGGGGTGCGGGCTTCGGTGCAGCCGGCATCGGCATGCTCTTGGGCTTCATCGTCTTCGGCCTCGGAAAGTCCTGGCTTGAAGGCCGAGGCGAGCCGCCAAATCCGGAAGCGCTCAAGCGGCCGGCGCTTGGCCCCATCAACGTCGAATGGACGATCTATTTGCTCGCCATTCTTGGCCTTGGCGCGGTTTGGGTGCTCGTCCAGCACAACGACTGGGTCACGAACATGCTGATCGTGGCGTCGGCTTTGGTGCTGCTCTACTTGGTGATCTTCATGGTCACACAGTGCACGTTCGTCGAGGCGCAACGCATAATTCTGGCGCTCATTCTGGTTGCCGCGTCGACCGTTTTCTGGACGTTGTTCGAGCAAGCAGGTTCTTCGTTGAACCAGTTTGCCGAACGCAACACACAGCTCACGATCTTCGGCGTTACACTGACTGCGGCACAGACGCAGTCCTTCAACGCGGGCATGATCTTGATCCTGGCTCCGATATTTTCGGCCATTTGGGCCGGACTTGGCCGCGTCAATCTCGATCCGAACCCTGTGCTCAAATTCGGCCTCGCCCTTCTTCAGGTCGGCGCTGGGTTCTTCGTGCTCGTTTGGGGCTCGCAGTTCGCGGACGCGAGCTTCAAAGTTCCGATGATCTTCCTGTTCTTGACCTACATGCTCCACACGACCGGCGAGCTCTTCATCTCGCCTGTAGGCCTTTCGCAGATGACCAAGCTTGCACCAGCGACCATCGCGTCAACGATTATGGCCACGTGGTTCTTGGCGTCGTCGTGGGCACAGATGATCGGCGGTTGGATTGCCCAGCTTACGGCTGCCGAAACGGTTGCGGGCCAGGTGCTCGATCCCGGCAAGGCACTCAAAACGTATGTGGAGGTTTTCCAACAGATCGGGATGTACGGCATTGCGGTGGGCGCCGGTTTGATCGTGCTCTCGCCGATCTTGCGTTATCTGGCGCATGACAGGGCGGCGAAGGTTGGCAGCATGCAGCCGGCCGAGTAACGCTGGTCACGTCGTTCATCTTGAGCGACTGAATATGAACGCCGCGAGACCCTAGGTTTCGCGGCGTTTTTCGTTTGATGAATGAACCCCGCCTGAACGACAGGTTCGACTTCGCTTCAGGATCAGACCTGCAAACTGCCGCGCACTGAAGATGGCATCCACGCAATGCCGTTCAGTTTCGAAACACAGGAGGACGTCATGAAAATCAAACTCGCTCTCGCCAGTGTCTTGCTTGCGGCCGGCTTGGCCGCTCCGGCGTCGGCTGCTCCGCCGCCGTGGTCGCCCGCATGGGACTTGCTCGGTTCGCGCGCGGTGAGCCAGCGCGCCGAGCGCGACGTGGTCCCGGCGTACGGTCACCGTCATTACGCGCAGATCAAGATTTGCGCGTTTCAGCGCCCTATCCGCTTCTATGACCTTGATGTCTCGTTTCACAACGGCGGTCATCAGGACTTGGGCGTGAGGGCGGTACTGCCCGCCGGCCAGTGCACGCGCGCGATCGACTTGCGCGGCAACCGTCGCGACATTCGCGCGGTAAGCATGGCTTACGAAACACTCGGTTGGTTCCGCGGATCTCGCGCATTCGTCCGCGTCTACGCCCGCTAACCGAGAGGGCGCCGCAGTTCCCTCCTGCGGCGCCCTTCCCTTTTGTTAGAGACGGTTCGTAAAGCGGACCTCGGTGGAGCCCGTCGGCATGGTGACGAAGTCGCCGTCGTGTCCGAGATAGAGCGGGCCCGTGTAGATTTCGCGCGCACGCCCGAGGAATGGTCCCTCCAGCGCCGAGAGCGGCAGCGGCGGGACGATGTGGTAGAGCAGCAGCGCCTTCACCTTCGCGCGCGACGCGATCGCGGCGGCCTGTTCCGGGGTCGTATGGTAGTCCAGAATATCGTGCATGATTTTCGCGATGTTCGGTTGGCCACCGGCCTTTGCCGCGTCGCCGATCATGCCTACCAATTTTGGCGACAGCGCTTCGTGCACGAGCAGATCGGCGTCTTTCGCTTGGGCTTCGACCATGGCCGACG
>JANLXP010000730.1:0-3839 GCA_031365165.1 Alphaproteobacteria bacterium | reverse complement strand
ACACGCGCGCGATCCGCGCCTCGAAGGTAACCGGTACATCCGTTTACAACAATGAAGGCTCGTCCATCGGAACGGTCGAGGACATCATCCTCGACAAGACGTCCAACAAAATCATGTTTGCGGTGCTTGGCTTCGGCGGGTTCCTCGGCATGGGTGAGAAGTACCATCCGGTTCCCTGGTCGCTCCTCAACTACGACGAAGACAAGGGCGGCTACGTCGTACCGATGTCGAAAGCGGTGCTGCAATCGGCGCCAGCCTACAACATCAGCGACTTGACGAAGCACGACGGTGAGATTCGCGACAAATCTTACTCCTACTACAAGGTCGATCAGGACTGGTGATCCCCAGGCCAATCCCAACATCACAGGAGAAAGACATGACAACGACTGTAAATGGACTGTTCGACGATCGTAACGACGCGGCCAGCGCGGTAAGCGAAATCAAAGCGGCCGGCATATCGAAGGACGAAATCAGCATCGTGACCAACAAGGTCGACGGCCAAAGTGCACAGCGTAGCGCCGGCGACCGCATGGTCGACAACAACATGGCCGAGTCGGGCACCGGCGACGGCGCTCTTATCGGCGGCGTGTTGGGCGGTGGTGCAGGCCTCTTGGCGGGTCTTGGCACAATCGTAATCCCGGGCCTCGGTCCGCTTCTGGGCGTAGGCTGGCTGATCACGACCGCCATTGGTGCGGCAGTCGGTGCGTCCGGCGGTGGCCTCATTGGCGCACTTGTCGGCGCGGGCGTCGATAACGACGACGCGCAGGTCTACGTCGATCGCATCCGGACTGGCGGTACGCTCGTATCGGTTCGCGTCGCTGACGCAGACGTCGACGCAATTGCCGCGATCATGTCGAAATACAACGGCATTGATCGCGACCGCGAGACGGTTGCCGTCGTCGACGCAGGCGACCGCGTCGTAACGCGCACCACGACGCGCGAAACGACAACGACGCCGCTTCGGCCGATACCTCCGGCCGAATGATCAAGTCTTAAGAACGCGTGCGATGGGGTGGAGCGTTTCCGCCCCATCGCGCGCGTCTGCATCGCGACAATGGGGTTTCGATGGAACCGGAGCAACGCGAGCGCGTTGCCCTTACTGTCGGGAACGGGTTGTCGATGAGCGCGAAGAAAGAGGCACGCCGAGGCGCTGAGCGCGCGGCACCGCCTGCCGTGACGGCGCAAGTCATGGCAGAGGCCTTTCCGCGCTCGGCCAAAATCGCTCTAATTGTTCTAGCCGTTGTCGCGAGCGGTGCCGCCGCCTGGGCCATGCAAGACTTTCTAATGCCGACCGCTTCAGCGGTCGTGATTGCACTGGCGTTGACGCCGATTGTGGCAAGCCTTGAGCGCCTGGGACTTCCGACCGTTGCGGCTTCGATCATCGTCGTCACAACCATAGGCGCGATCATTGCAGGCACCGCAGTAGCGGCAGCGCCCGGCGTATCGCAGTTGATCAACGACGCACCGGAGATTGCGCGCATCATCGAGCGAAAAGCCCGCCCCCTCAAAGCATGGCTTGGTAACGTTCAAGCCGCCAGCGACAAGCTCGACGAGTTAAGCCACATCCCCGGCGTCGACGCCGTCACGAAAGCGAACGCGCAGAGCCAATCGTCCGGCGGCACCGTTTTAGAACTGGCGCCAAAAGTCATCGGCCAAGCGATATACGCGTTCGTGCTGGCCCTATTTCTGATCTCGGTGCGAGAGCGATACCGCAAGCGGATCATCATGTTGCCGTCCGATCGCGAGCAACGGCTGCGCGTTGCGCGGATAATGAACGAGTCGCTCTCGCAAGTTTCGCACTACCTATTCGTCTTGACGATGATCAACACAGGCGTCGCCGTGGCGGCAGCGTTGACGTTTGCGTTGTTGGGCGTTCCCTATGCCGTGGTTTGGGGCGTGGCCTTTGGCTTGGCGAGCTACATTCCGTATCTCGGTCCGACCGGTATTATCGGCTTATGCGCGCTGACCCAGTTGGTTGCGGCACCCTCGATCCACGAGGCGATCATCCCGCCAATTGCCTTGCTCATCATCAATTTCATCGAATCCACGTTCGTTACGCCTTGGCTTGTTTCGCGGCGCATTGCAGTGAGTTCGCTCGGCGTTTTCTTGACGGTCGCGATTTTCGGTTGGCTCTCGGGCCCGTTCGCCGCGATCGTTGCGGTGCCGCTCCTGATATTGTTTTCCGCGGTGGCGAGGCACGTGCCGGATCTTGAGCCTTTCGCCATCCTCCTTCTCGCCGAAAACGAGACCATTCTCGATGCAAAGAAATCGGGCATGACAAAATTGCTCGCCACAGAAGACGCCGCTGATGGCGTCACTGCCGAGCGGGCTTGGTGGCGCCGCTTGCTTTCGCGACGGAACCCAGATCGCCCGGTCGAGCAGCGCGAAGCCGCCTAGGAACGGCCAAGACGAGGGCCCAGATGGAACTATCTCTCGAACTGCACGTTTCGACAGTATGAGACGCTATTTCACCTTGACCTCACCGCTACTGACGGCGTTCGCGCTCGCCGCTTGCGGCGACACGGCTCAACTCTCGGCGGACCAAACCACCGGTCCGGACCCTCAACTACCGCCGCCTGTTGAATCCCTTATCCCGACCTTAAACATCGCGCCCGCGGTTGGCTGGTCCAACGGTGCAAAGCCAAGCGTTCCCTCCGATCTTAAGGTGACCGCATTCGCGCAGGGTCTTGAGCACCCACGTTGGCTCCATGTGCTTCCGAACGGCGACGTGCTTGTGGCCGAGACGAACGCCCCCGACCGACCCGAAGACGGCCAAGGCATCAAGGCCTTTGTCAGAGGGCTGGTCATGCAAAACGCCGGCGCCGCGGTGCCAAGCGCGAACCGCATCACCTTGCTGCGCGATAGCAACCACGACGGCATCGCCGAAACGCGCACCGTGTTTGTGCAGGGCCTCCACTCACCCTTTGGCATGGCGCTTGTCGGCAACGATCTCTTCGTCGCCAACACCGACGCAGTAATTCGCTTTAGTTATCGTCCGGGCGAAACAAGTGTCGCCGGGCAAGGCTCAAAGTTGGCGCCGTTACCTGGCGGGCCGCTCAACCACCATTGGACAAAGGGCTTGATCGCGAGCCCAGACGGTAGGCGGCTTTACGCGTCCGTCGGCTCGAATAGCAATGCCGCCGAGAATGGCATTGAAAAAGAAGTCGGCCGCGCGCAAATCGTCGAGATCGACATCGCAACAGGCCGCACACGCCTCTTCGCGTCCGGTTTGCGCAATCCTGTCGGTATGTCCATCGAGCCGCAATCTGGCGCGCTCTGGACGGTCGTCAACGAACGCGACGAACTCGGCAGCGATCTCGTGCCTGATTATCTGACCTCGGTGAAAGACGGCGGATTCTATGGCTGGCCGTACAGCTACTATGGCCGCCACGTCGACGATCGCGTTGAACCGCCCGCACCTGACCTGGTCGAGCGGGCTATCGTTCCCGACTACGCGCTCGGCAATCACGTTGCGCCACTGGGCCTTGCCTTCGCAACCGGAACTCACCTGCCCGCCCGCTTTGCAAGCGGCGCCTTCATCGGCGAGCACGGTTCATGGAATCGCGCGCCGTTGGCCGGCTACAAAGTGGTGTTCGTGCCCTTCGTAAACGGGAAACCGAACGGCAAACCTGTCGACGTCCTCACCGGCTTCCTCGACAAAGACGGCAACGCGCATGGCCGGCCCGTCGGCGTGGCGCTCGATAACGACGGTGGAATTCTAGTTGCCGACGATGTTGGCAACACGGTCTGGCGCGTCAGCGGCAGTGGCCTGCAAGCAGCCAACTAATCTCATTGAGAAATTTGGTCGGAGCGACAGGATTTGAACCTGCGACCCCCAG
>JANLXP010000252.1:0-2569 GCA_031365165.1 Alphaproteobacteria bacterium | reverse complement strand
CGCGCGGCGACGTTCCTGATCGGAGAGGGGATTGGTCCCTTTGGCACCGTCTCACGCTCGTCTGACCGCCCTTCGGCGAGGTCAAACGGTTCTTGAGCGTTGTTGGCGCTTAACTGGGAGACCGCGAGATCCCGGTTTGGCCAATCTAGCGAGGCGCCAGCTTAGGTCAATTACCTCGCACGTAATATCGAGCGTGATCGCCGGCTGCGTTTGAGGCTTAGGTGCCCTTCGGCGTTAGCGAAATTGTCGTCTGTATGCGCGAGGGTTTGCTGGTCGTCGGCACGGGTTTGGCCGGGGTCGTTATCGCGGTGACTTCGTTGCTGCCCGCGTTACCGCCGTCGCCCGCACTCGTCCCTTGGGAGAGTTCTTGCTCAAGTTTCGCCGCGCGGCGCATCGAGCCGGTGCATTGGCTCATGTACTTGGATTTCGACATGCCGACGGGGATCGTGCCGCCGGCCTTTTCGGTGTTGTAGCGTTCGGTGCAGATTTTGACGGCGTCTTGCGCAAGGGCTGCATTCGCGGCCGCGCCGAGTGCCAACACCGCTGCGGTCAACACCAAGAAACGCATACGCAACTCCTTCGAACGCTGGGGGATTCGAGCCGCGGAGAAGACATTCGCCACCGCTCGAAATCAAGGGGCAAAACTTCGCACTAACCTTACGTTGCCACGCCGGGGGCATCGCAAGCTGTGAACCTCGTCACGTTCGACCTTAAGAAAAACCCCCCGCTTCTGGTGGAAGCGAGGGGTTGGGAACGGTTCGCGCCGGTTAGATGACTTCTTCGGGTTTCTTGCGGCCGCCAAGTCCGACCATCAGCGCGATGATGAGAACGAGGCCCACGAGACCGATCAGCCATACAGGGAAGCCGCCGAACTGCGCTTGCAGCAATGCGGCCGGATCGGAGAACAGCGACTTCGGCGCGGTGCCGTCGGCAACCGGGGCTACATCGGTCGTCGTCGGTGTGGCGCTGTCGTCGGGCGCGGTGTCGGTCGGCGCGGGTGTGGTCGTCGTATCCGTGGGCGCGGTCGGCGGCGGTGTGCCGGCGTCGGCTGTCGTCACCGGCGGTGTCACCGAGGCCGTGTCGGGCTTCGACGGTTTGGACGGCTTCGCGGGCTTCTCAGGTTTGGAAACGGGTGCGGCCGGTTCGGACGCTTCAACCGGATCGGCGGCTGCGGTGTCGTAGCTCGGCGCCTTCACGCGATGCTTCTTGGGTCTGTATGCGGCGATCGATTCCTCGTCGTCGGGCACGAGTGCGCTGCGCACGACGGTTGGGCTCGACGGTTCGGCCGGCGGCGGTGTCTGGACCGCGACCGGTGTCGACGGTTGGGTATCAACGGCCTTCGTCGACTCGCATGCGGCCAAACCAACGACCGCAACCATCAGCAATACTATCCGCGCTGTCATGGCTCACCACACTCCAAAAATGTAACCTGTTGCAGGGCCCCGCCGCGGTTAGAAATGTACCCGCGAACGGCGCCACTTTCCACGCACGCAGACCTGTAGGATGGGTGCGGCACAACCGTTCATGAAGGTTACTTTGCCAGTGATTCCCTGGTGATTCTGATCGGTGTTCAAAATTCTGGCGCGTGTGTTGCGCGCCGGCCGACGACTCAGCCCGTCTCCCCTCAGGGGTTGGGGGTGAGGGTGGGCGAGCCTCGCGCTCAAGCGCGGACAGGCACGAAGATGTTCCTATCGCGCACGTTGCCGGTTCCGGTGAGCCACGCTGTAGGAATTGCGCACGCGGTTCGCCCACCCTTACTCCCGGCCCCTCGTCCTCCCGAAGTGGCAGGGCGAGGGGAGCATTTGTGGCGGCCTTCGGCTATATGATGCCCTTGTCAGAGAGAGTTGCGACCCATGCGTTTCGTTTTGCTTTTGTTGGTGGCCGTTGGCCTCGCCGCGTGCACCACGACGATGGATTCTCCGCCTTCGAATCCGCAGCCTGTGATCGCGCAGCGGGTTGCGATTATGAAGGGGTTTGGCGGTGCGCTTGGTGCGTCGGCGGCCTTCGTGCAGGGCAAGGGCGGTGCGGATGCGCATGCCAAGCTAACGACCGCCATGGCGAATGCCGACAAGCTGCCGGGACTGTTTCCGCGCGGGACTGCGCTTGGCGATAAGAACGCGGGTGCCTCGCGTGCGCTCTCCACCATCTTTACGAGCCGCGGCGACTTTGAAGCGAAGGCGGCGGCGGTTGGCCGGTCGCTTGGTGCGCTGGACGCGCTGATCGTGCGCGGCGCGAAGGGCGAGGCCACCAGAGCGCTTGCTACGACGAAGGCGGCGTGCGGCGCCTGCCACGCCAAATACCGCGCGGCGGACGAGTAGCTGTAGCGCACGTCACACGTAGCGCCCATCACACGCGTTCGCGCAGTTTTCGCGGAATTCGGCGCCAGACACGATGCGCACGCGCGGTTGTGATCAGCGCCACTTCAACCTTGGCCCGACCTGGCACACTTAACAGTCGTGTTTAACAGGTTGTTGAGCCGGTCACCGAAAAGGGGCCAGCGCTCAGCCCTCAAGGGGAGAGACGACAATGATGATGCAGAGCTTTGAAGATTGGCTGATCGGTGCGGCTT
>JANLXP010000723.1:0-6994 GCA_031365165.1 Alphaproteobacteria bacterium | reverse complement strand
CGCCCGGGCGGATCGTCAACATAACTTCGCTAGGTGGCAAGATCGGGTCGCCGTTTCTGTCCGGCTATTGTTCGGCGAAGCATGGGCTTGAGGGGTTGTCCGAGAGCGTGCGTCGCGAGCTTTTGATGTACGGCATCGATGTCATCATCATCGGTCCGGGTGCCGTGAAGACGCCAATCTGGGACAAGGCGGAGGCGATGGATACGTCGGCCTATGCGCGCACGGACTATGGTCCCGCGATGGTGAAGCTTTCCGACTTCATGGCGGGCAGTGCGCGCGATGGCCTACCGGTCGAGCGTGTCGGCGAACTTGTGCATCACGTGCTGACCACGCGGCGGCCACGCGTGCGCTATGCGCTGGCGCCGAATATTTTGCTCGATTGGATCGTGCCGCGCATGTTGCCGCGGCGGATCGTGGATCGGCTGTTTGCGCGGCGGCTAGGCTTGATGAAAGTTTAGCTGACCTTCGCGGCGAGCTCGCCCGCGTGGTCGTCGTCGGATGCGCCGATCAGCAGGTGCAGAAGTTCGTTTGCGTGCTTCAAGTAGGCCTGCACACGTGCGTGCTTTTCAATGCCGGGCGAACGCAATTCGGCGGCGGCGCATTCTGCGTACGTGGTCAAATAGCTCGAGACCGTTTCGAACGCCTTTTGATGTGCGCCCTGCAGTGCGCTGGCTCGCGCGACCTGCGCAGTGTTCGTCAGCAGGTAGGTCCAACGCAGCGCACGATCGAGCCTCATCGGATCGGGGTCGTTCGCGAGGTCCGGCTGGCGCTGGCGGCGCATGCTGAACGTGCCGACCTTGGCCAATGGCAGAGCGGCGGCGATTTCACGTGGAGCCTGTGCGAACAGGCTTTCGATTGTTTCGAACGCGAGTTGCTTGGTGCGCGTCAGCGATTGGCCCCAACGCTCGCCATGGCGGCTGCGGATCTCTTCCGTGAGGCCGCGCGTGAGGCGTTCGAAGCGGTTCAGCTTTGCGGCCAGTGCGTCGGGATCGAGCATTTCGACCTGCGTTGAGGCGATATCGACGGCCAAACCTTCGGCGTCTGCCAGAAGGATGTCGCCAACGACGCTCAGGTCGGTGCGACCGCGGCGGCCGGTACCGGTGAGGCGTAGCGCCTGCCACGGTTGGTCAAGGCGCGCCAGCACCAGCAGGCCAAGATAGGGGATCAGCTCGCGGTTCGTGTCGGAGAGATGCGCGCGCGAGGCGAGGACTTGGTCGATGTGGTCATCGGTTAGGTCGGCGATGCGTTTGGGCAGAACTTCGCGCAGCGCCACAAGGCCATCGGCGGATTTCAGCAGGAATGCGATTTCTTCGATGTCGATCAAAACTTCTTCGCCGCCAAGGCGCGCCGCGAGGTCGTAGCGCATGTTGCGGCTTTCGTTCGCAAGGCTGAGCGCACCCGTGAGGCACTTCAACACTTCGCGGCGAAGGCGCTGTAGCAGATCATCTTGCGCGCGCACATTCTCCGCCAGCACGGCGTCCGATATGTGCGCTTCGAGTTCGGGCAGGCTTGCGCGCATGCCGTCCTTGGCGAGCCAGCGCCACAAGACGCTGAGCGTCGAACGGGCAATGCGGCCAGGCTGCTTGTGTTCGCGCTCGTCGACAAGGAAGTCGGAGAACGGCTCGCAGAACAAGCGTTGCGGCGTCGGTGTTCGTAGCGCGTCGCTTTCGGCGAGCGCCGGACGCAACGCATCGAGGATCATCTCAGCCGGGAAATTTCGTTCGCCCGCCACGCGCTTACGTTCGGCGAGTGCGGCCAATTCGAGCGCGCGACTTGCCGGAAGGCTGACCAGAAACTGGCTGAGCAGACGTTGTTTGGCGAGAGGCAACATGGCGCGAACGGGGCCCCCAGAACCCCGGCGCCATCATCAGCCGTGCAGCGTAAATATTCGGTCAGCCACGATGGTAAAGAAAGTGTGCTTTAGGCGCGGACTTCAACGAAAGTGTCCGGAAAGAACCCGTTGAATGCGGTTCTGAGCGCGCACGAGTAGGCGCCCAGCTGTTGGAATTCGATCCAATCGCCGCCGGCGATGTCTTCGGGAAGTTCGATCAGATAGTGCAAGACATCGAGCGTGTCGCAGGTTGGGCCGAACGCCTTGAACGAGGCGACGCGCGCTGTCTTCTCAACGATGCGCCCGTCGCGGTCGGCATAGACTTTCAGCGGATAGCGCACGGGCCAATTCGGAAGGGCGTATTCGTTCAAGCTGCCGTAGATGCCGTCGTTGATGAATATCGTGTGGTCGCGCCGGAGCGAGACTTGCGTGATGACGGAAAGGCCGTCGGCGACGAGTGCGCGGCCGGGTTCGCAGTAAATTCTGCAATCCGCGGGCAGTTTCAATGCGGCAATGCCTTCACGGATTGCTGCGAAATACTCGTCGAGCGGCGGAACCGTGACATTCAGATAGTAGCCCGGAAAGCCACCGCCGATGTCGAGGGCCGCAAGGGGCACACCGGCCTGCTTGATGGCTTCGCCGCAGCGTTTGAGGGCGGTTGTGTAGGAGTCCGGGTGGAGGCATTGCGAGCCGACGTGGAACGTCAGGCCGGGCTTGGCGCCAGTGGCTGTGATGTTGCGCAGCAGATCAGCGGCCGCCGACACGGTCGCACCGAACTTGCTGGCGAGTTCGATGAGGGCGCCGTCGGCGGGCACCTGCAGGCGAACGTAAAGCGTGAGCTGTGCTGCGATGCCGTTGTCGTTTCGGGCGCCGGTTTCGTTCAAGATGGTTGCGAGTTCGTCTTGGCTGTCGAGGGCGAAGTTGCGCACGCCGTACTTGCGGAACGCCTCGCCAGCCGCGCCACGGATACGCACGGGCGCCATGAAACTCAGCTTTGCATCGGGGAATCGTTCGCGAATTAAGCGCACTTCGGCGAGCGAGGCGACATCGAAATGCTTGATGCCGGCAGCATAGAGCCGATCGAGCACGGGATCGGCGTGGTTGGCTTTGACGGCGTACATTGTTTCGCCGGGAAAGCCTTCGACGAAAGTTTGTGCAACGGATCGAAAGGCGGCTGGAAAAATTGCGTAGACGGGTAATGCAGGACGTAGCTTCTCGACGATGTCCCTCACTGATGCATAACGCGGCAGCGCTTCAGCGTTGCGGGCAGGCCCGGTGTGGGCGGAAATCGGCATGTGATTTGGTTTTTTCCGTGCGCGAGAAGTGACGTTGTCGATAGTTGATACGTGCGAGCGGGTCAATCGCGCGGGTCCGAAGTCGATTCAAATGCGCAGTGCTTCGTTGAAGGCTTCGTAAGAGAGGACCTGTAGCGTCCGTCACATGGGCGCGTGTCCGGCTGCGTTTGCGTCGCTAGGCTGGACGATGTGCGGGGGCCTTGGCAAAGAGGCTCGAACCAAATGCGTACACTGATCGACATGGCAGGTTTTGCCTGCCTGGCCTTGTTTGGCGCGTTTTCCGTCATGCATGGGCCAAATGAAGCCGCACTGTTGCTACCGAAGCCCGGCGTCGTTTTGATGGGCGGGCTCGTGTTCTTTTCCTGCTTGTGCGGCATGGTCGTCGCGCATTTGCGCGCGAGCGGCCAGCAGGTGCTGGTCGATGGACCAAACTTTGACGCGGAAGGCGAAAATCTTGAACGATTGATTGCCGACCGCACACGCCAGCTGCACGAGAAGGTCGTTGAGCTTGAGAAAGCCCGCGCGGCCGCCGTCGAAGCAAGCACTGCGAAATCGCGGTTCCTCGCTACGATGAGTCACGAGTTGCGCACGCCGTTGAATGCGATCTTGGGTTTTTCCGAGGTGATCGAACGGGAGATGTATGGCACGGCCGGCGACAAGCGCTATCCGGAATATGCACATCATATTCACCAAAGCGGCTCGCATCTGCTGTCGCTTATTCGCGACATTCTCGATTTGTCGAAGATCGAGGCGGGCAAGATGGAATTGGAGTGCCGGGCGGTCGATGTCGCGGAGCTTATCGCCGAAGCGTGCCGGCTGACCAATGCGGAGCGCAATCATGCGGTCTGCGTGCATGTCGTGCATGATCTGCCAACCATCAATGCGGATCCTCGTGCGGCGAAGCAAATGCTGCTGAACTTGATTTCCAACGCGATGAAGTTCACGGCACCGGGGCGGTCTATTGTCGTCACCGCAGCATCACGCGCCGATGGAGGCGTTACGATCGCTGTGGCTGACCACGGTATCGGTATCGCCAAAGAGGATATTCCGAGGGCGCTGGCTGCTTACGCGCAAGTCGGCAACGGTCAAACGCGTCGACACGACGGTACCGGGCTTGGGTTGCCGATCGTGAATGCGCTGATGAAGCTGCATGGCGGATCGCTCGCGTTAGAAAGCGAGATTGGGGAGGGCACGACTGCGTCGTTGCACTTCCCGCCAGCGGTCGTGTTGGCGCGGGCCGCTTGAAGCTACTCGGCGGCAGCGCGCGCGTTGCGTGCGGGGCGATGGTGACGAAGATCAAGCACGCTCCGTACGCGGTCGCTGGCCGGCTGGTAGAAGACCGTTTGTTCGGACATTGCAGCGTGGAAGTCTTCGATGCGTGTGCCTGGACGGACTTCGAACGCGTCGATGCCGCAACGGCTCATGAACAGCCACTGGTCGCGCAAGATTTCACCGACGGCGCGGAGTTCGCCGTTGAACCCTAAGCGTTGGCGAAGCTGGCGGGCCCAAGAATAGCCGCGGCCGTCTTTGAACTTCGGGAACTCGAGTTCGATCAGCGCGAAATGATTTACGTCGGCGCCAAGCGCCTCGGGCGACTGGCCGGCGGTTAGGCGAATACCGAGCGGTGTGTTGCGGCCCAGCAGCGCGTCGCGCTCTGCTTGGAAACGCTTCAACGAGACGACGATCGCGCCTTCCGGCAGCGTTTCCTCGTCGGCGACGCGGGCGAACGTGTTCTCGACGAATGCGTTGTCTTTAATGAGCGGCATAGAGTTTCTCCCGGAACGGCTGAACGCCGAGGCGGCGATAGGTGTCCAAGAAGCGTTCGCCCGGTTGGCGTGCGCCGAGGTAAATGTCGATCAGTTTTTCGATTGCGTCGGGCACGTCGGCTTCACCGAACGCCGGCCCTAGGATCTCGCCGACCGAGGCGTCTTCGGCGCCGGAGCCGCCCAGCGTGATTTGGTAGTACTCGACGCCTTTCTTATCGACGCCCAGAATACCGATGTGACCGACGTGGTGATGACCGCAGGCGTTGATGCAGCCTGAGATCTTCAGCTTCAGTTCGCCGATGTTGCGTTGGCGGTCGAGGTCGGCGAAGCGTTTCGAGAGCGCTTGGGCGATGTTGATTGAGCGCGCGTTCGCGAGGTCGCAATAGTCGAGGCCGGGGCAGGCGATGATGTCGGTGATGAGCGCGTGGTTCGCGGTGCCGAGGCCCGCCTTGTCGAGCGTTTGCCAGAGTTCGAAGAGGTCGCGCTGGCGGACGTGTGCCAGCACCAGGTTCTGTTCGTGGCTGACGCGGATTTCGTCGAAGCTCAATCGTTCGGCCAGGTTTGCGACGAGATCCATTTGGTCGGCGCTGGCGTCGCCGGGGATGCCGCCGATGGGTTTCAGCGAGATGGTCACGATCGCGTAGCCGGGCACCTTGTGCGTGGCGACGTTCGTGTCGAGCCAAGCGGCGAAGGCCTTGTTCTTGCGTTGTGCGCTCAGGTCTTCTGTCGCGAGCGTTTCGAATGCCGGCGCCAAAAAGTAGGCATTGATGCGATCGATCTCGGCTTGCGGCAGCGCGAGCGCGCCGTGCAATTTGACCTCGGTGAATTCGGCCGCGACCTGACGGCGCATTTCGTCGGCGCCGATTTGGTGCACGAGGATTTTGATGCGCGATTTGTAGAGGTTGTCGCGACGGCCGTACTGATTGTAAACGCGCATCGTCGCTTCGAGATAAGCGAGCAGATCGCCGGCCGCGATGCCTTCTCCGATCAAGTGGCCGATTAGCGGCGTGCGGCCCTGACCACCGCCGACGTAGACGTCGAACGCCAGCGTGCCAGTGGCGTCGCGGCGGATAATGATGCCGATATCGTGCACCTTGATCGCCGCGCGGTCCTTTGGTGCTGCGGTCACCGCGATTTTGAACTTGCGCGGCAGATAGGAGAATTCGGGGTGGAAGGTCGACCACTGACGAATGATCTCAGACCATACGCGTGGGTCGTCGACTTCGTCGGCCGCGGCGCCGGCGAAATGATCAGACGTGACGTTGCGGATGCAGTTGCCGCTCGTTTGGATCGCGTGCATTTCGACCGACGCGAGGTCCGCCAAGATGTCGGGAACGTCGCTGAGCTTCGGCCAGTTGTATTGCAGGTTCTGGCGCGTGGTGAAGTGAGCGTAGTCCTTGTCGTATTTGCGCGCGATGTGGGCCAGCATCTTGAGCTGGCGCGAAGACAGCGTGCCGTACGGGATTGCCACGCGCAGCATGTAGGCGTGGAGCTGTAGATAGAGCCCGTTCATCAGGCGCAGCGGTTTGAATTCTTCTTCGTTCAGTTCGCCGGAGAGGCGTCGTGCGACTTGACCGCGGAACTGTGCCACACGCTCGTCCACGAGCTTTTGGTCGAACTCGTCGTAGCGATACATGTCAGCGCGCTTGCTTGCCGAGATCGAGGCGAACGGTCGGGCCGGCCGCACGGATGATCTCGCGCATCTTCACGGGGCGCCGCTGAGGCGTGATGTCGAACAGGTAGGCGTGGACGACCTTCTGGTCGCGTTCGGCCGCGTGTCCGGTGGCCAGGACGGCTTCGCTGTCGGCGGCCGTGACGACCTGCGCGGCATCCATGCTCTCAACCCACGCGCCGTCAGCGGCGAGGTAGACCACCTCACCGTCGCTCAGCCGGTTTGCTGTCAGAACTTGGGCCATTGCTTAGGGAACGTGCGCCTTTGTTCCTTCAAGAATGGTGTTTGAGGATCTTATTGTCAACTTTCCACGTGAAATATATTAAATCACATATATACACGTGAAACTGAGCGATGGGGGCGTGCATTACGCGTTGACGATTGACGTTTTGCGCCCGCCATCGGCGTTCCTTCGCCGCGAGCCAAAAAC